>CP099824.1:0-53934 GCA_029851185.1 Candidatus Shikimatogenerans bostrichidophilus
AAAAAAAAAAAAAAAAAAAAAAAAAAAAAAAAAAAAAAAAAAAAAAAAAAAAAAAAAAAAAAAAAAAAAAAAAAATTTTTATTAACTATTACTAATAATGGGTATATTAAAAAAACTTTATTAAAAGAATATAAAATACAAAAAAGAGGAGGAAAAGGAAATTTAGGTATGAAAATACATATTAAAGATTTTATAAAAAATATTATATTAGTAAGTAATAATTATTTTATTTTTTTTTTAACTAAAAAAGGTAAATGTTTTTTTTTAAAAATTTCTAATATTCCAAAAGGTAATAAATTATTTAAAGGTAGAGCTATACAAAATTTAATTAAAATAAATAAAAATGATAAAATAAAATCTTATTTATTAATTAAGAATTTTAAAAAAAAAAAATATATAAAAAGTCATTATGTAATTATAATAACTAAAAAAGGTATAATAAAAAAAACATTATTAAGTAAATATTCTAAATTTAGAAATAATAAATTAAATGCCATAAAAATAAAAAAAAATGATTATTTATTAGATGCTAAATTAACTAATGGTAATAATCAAATATTAATAGCTACAAAATATGGTAAATGTATAAGATTTAATGAAAAAAAAATAAAATTAACAAATAGAAATTCTATAGGAGTAAAAAGTATTAAAATTAAAAATAAAAAAGATAAAGTTATAGGTATGTTAAATATAAAATTAAATGATAATAATAAATATATTTTAGTAGTTTCAGAAAATGGATATGGTAAATGTTCTAATTTAAAAGATTATAGAATAACTAATAGAAGAGTAGTAGGTATAAAAACAATTAATATAACTAAAAAAACAGGTAAATTAATAGCTATTAAAAAAGTTAAAAAAGATGATGATATAATAATAATAAAAAAATCAGGATTAAATATAAGAATATCTATTAAATCTATTAGAATAACAAGTAGAAATTCTCAAGGGGTAAAATTAATTAAATTAATTAATAAGGATAAAATAGCTGATATAGAAATTATAAAAAAAATAAAAAAATGATAAATAAAAATAATTATAAAAATATTATTAATATTTTAGAAAAAAAAAAATTTTTAAAAAAAAAAAAATTTAAATTTAATGTAGGAGATAATATTACTATATATTATTATAATAATATTAAAAATAAAAAAAAAATACAATTATTAAATGGTATTGTAATAAGTAAAAAAGGTAATAATAAATTTAATAAAACTTTTATAATTAGAAATATTATTAATAATATAGGTTATGAAATAACTTTTTTTTTATATAGTCCATATATTAATAATATTATTATTAATAAAAAAAATAAAATTAAAAAATCTAAAATTTATTATATTAGAAAATATAATAATATTAAAATTAAAAAAAAATAGAGATTATAAAATTAATAATCTCTATTTTTATTTTATTTTTTTTTTAAAAAAAAAATTAAAATTAATATTATATTTTTCATAATATTGCCATTTATCTATTTTATTTAAAATTTTATATATTTTTATTTTAAAATTTAATTTTTTAATTAAATTATATCTAATAATACCTAATTTATCTATAAAAAAAAATCCTTTATAAAATTTTATTTTTTTTTTATTTTTAATAATTAAATTATTATTGTATATAATAATATTTCCTGATAATAATTTATAATAAAAAAAAATTTTTTTTTTTTTATCTGATAAAATAGTAAATTTTATCCCTTTAATTCCACCATTTCTTTTTTTAATTTTTAATAGATTATAATAATAATCTACATTTTTAGTTGTTATTATTATAATTTTTACATTTCTATAATTAAATTCTTTTATTTTTTTTTGTAAATTATTTAATTCTTTAGGACAAAAAAATCTTAAAATATTGGGTAAAAAAAATAATAATATATATTTTTTATTAAAAAATTTTTTTAAATTAAAATTATTTATTTTTTTTTTTTTTTTAACTCCATTTATTAAAAAATTAATAGCTTTTTTACCTATTAAATTTTTTTTCATTTTATTTTTTTAATCTTTCTATATATTTTTCTGTTTTTGTATTTATTTTAATAATATCTCCTTCTTTTATAAAAGAAGGAGTATATATATTAATACCATTTTCTAAAAAAGTTTTTTTATTTATATTATTTCCTTTAATTATATTTGTTTTTTTAACTTTTAAATAAATATATTTTTTAATTTTTAATGATAATGGTATATTTTTTTTTTTTAAAAAATTTATAATTACATTATCATTTTCTTTTAAAAATTTTTTTTTTCTACCAATAAAATTTTCTGATAAAAAAATTTGATTATAATTATTTTTATTTATAAAATAAAATTTTTCTTTATTTTTATATATAAATATATAATGTTTAGATATAATTTCTATTTTATCTATTTTATTTCCTGAAGTAAAATTATTTATAATAATATTACCATTTTTTAAATTTTTAATTTTAGTTCTAACAAAAGCATTACCTTTACCTGGTTTAACATGTAAAAAATTTATTATTTTATAATATTTATTATTCATTTTAAAACATATACCTTTTTTAATTTTTGATATATTTATTAACATATTTTATTATATTTAATATATAAATTTAAAATTTAAAAAAATGAAAAGAACTTATAATCCTTCTAAAATTAAAAGATTAAGAAAATTTGGATTTATGAAAAAAAATAATAATAAAAATGGTAAAAAAATATTATATAGAAGAAGATTAAAAAAAAGAAAAATTTTAACTGTTAGTGATTATAAATTATATAAAAAAATAAAATAATTTTATTTTTTATTTTTATTTTTTTTATCTTTATCTTTATTTTCTTTTTTTTTATCTTTATCTTTATCTTTATTTTCTTTTTTTTTATCTTTATCTTTATCTTTATTTTCTTTTTCTTTTTTAATTTTAATCATTTTTATAGAAACTATAACTTGATCATATGGATGTAAAATTTTTATATTTTTTTTTAAATATAAAATATCTTTTATATATATTTTATTACCAATATCTAATTTAGATATATCTATATTAAAATATTTAGGATAATTTTTTAATGTAGTTTTTATTTTTATTTTTTTTAAAACAATATTACATATTGCCCCTTTAAATACACCTATAGAATTACCTATAAATTTAATATTTACATAAGTAATAAATTCTATATTTTTATTTTCTATTTTATAAAAATCTATATGTAAAATTTTATTTCTAAATACATTATATTGTATATCTTTTATTAAACTAATATTTTTTTTTTTTTTATAAAAAATATTTATTATATATTCTTTTTTTAATAATATTTTATTTACTTCTAATAATGAAATATAACATGGTAAATTATAATTTTTATTATACAAAATACATGGTATATATTTTTTTTTATTTTTATATTTTTTAATTTTTTTTTTAATAAAAATATTTAACATTTTTATTTTCTTTTTTTTTTAATTATTTTTTTAATATCTTTTTTAAATAAAGTTTTTTTTTTCATTAATTTTTTACATAAAATATGTAATAATTTTTTATTTTTTAATAAAATTTTTTTTGCTCTTTTATATTCATTATTAATAATATTATATATTTCTCTATCAATTTTATACGCTGTTTTTTGACTATACATTTCTTTATAATTATTATCTAATTTATTTTTATTAAAATTATTATATGAAAGATTTTTAAATGTTTTACTAAAACCTAAATTTAATACCATATCAAATACTTTTTTAGTAATTATTTCTAAATCTCTTAATGCTCCTATAGTACTATTTTTAAATATTATATATTCGGCAGCTTTACCACCTAATAAAATACATATTTGATTTTTAATTTTTTGTTTTATTAAAATTTGATTTTCATCTTGTATAATAAAAGTAGAACCTAATGATTGTCCTTTAGGTATTATAGTAATTCTTACTAATGATTTAATTTTTTTATTAATTATATAATTAACTAAAAAATGACCACATTCATGATAAGCTATTCTTTTTTTTTCTTCTTTATTTAAAAAATTATAATTTTTTTTTAAACCTAAATAAATTTTCTCTATAGAATTTAAAAAATCTTTATTATCAACTTTTTTTTTATTTTTACTAACAGCTATTAAAGCTGCTTCATTACATATATTTGATATTTCTGCACCACTTATACCTGGTGTTTGTTTAACTAAAAAATTTATATCTATTTTTTTAGAAACTTTTATTTTTTTTATATAATTTTTAAAAATTTGTTTTCTTTCTAATTGATTAGGTAAATAAAAATTAATTTTTTTATCAAATCTACCTGGTCTTAATAAAGCTTTATCTAAAATTTCTACTCTATTAGTTGCACCTATTACTATTACATTTTTTTTTTTATTTTTATTAAAGCCATCCATTTCTACTAATAATTGATTTAATGAACTCTCTTTTTCATCATTATTATAATTATTTCTAGCTTTACCTATAGCATCTATTTCATCTATAAAAATAATAGAAGGAGCTTTTTTTTTAGCTTCTTTAAATAAATTTCTTACTCTAGCAGCACCTACTCCTACAAATAATTCTACAAAATCTGACCCTGATAAATAAAAAAATGGTACATTAGATTCACATGCTACAGCTTTTGCTAACATAGTTTTACCAATTCCTGGTGGCCCTATTAATAATACTCCTTTAGGTATTTTAGCCCCTAATTTAATATATTTTTTATTATTTTTTAAATAATTTACTATTTCTTTTAATTCTTTTTTTTCATAATGTAATCCAGCTATATCTTTAAATTTAATTTTTAATCCATTTTTTTTATTGAATAATTTAGCTTTGTTTTTAGTAAAATTTAAATAATTTGATTCGTCTTCTTTTATTTTAGATAAAAAAAAATTTTTAATTTTAAAAATTAAAATTAAAATTAATATTAATGTAATAATATATAAAAAATTATTAAACAAAAAATTATAAATATTAAATTCATAAGAATTATTAAATTCTATTTTTGATTTAATATTTAATTTTTTTTTAAAAAAAAATATTTTTTTTTGTAATAATTTTATATCCCCTATATAAGTAAAAAATTGATAACTATTTCTTAAAAAAGAAAATATATTTTCTTTAAAATATTTTTTATATAATTTTATATATAAAAAATTTTTATTTTTAAATATTAATTTTTTAACTTTTTTTTTTAAAAAAAAATTAATAAAAAATTTATTAATTTCAATATATTTTGGTTTATTTAAAAAATTTTTTATTATAAATACTACTATAAATGTTATTGTAGTATATAAATATATATACATATTTATTTTTTATTTTTTATTTTAATTTTTTTTTTTTTTTTTTTTTTTTTTTTTAAAAAAAAATAAAAAACAATTTAAACATAATTTTGGAAATTTTCTAAAAAAATTATCTATATTATAATAATATCTTATTTTTTTTAAAAAAATATTAATAATTATAAAATTATAATCTATTAATATCCATTTATTATTTTTAATTCCTTCTATATTTAATGGTTTAATATTAAAAATATTATATAAATATAATTCTATTTTTTGATAAATTGATTTTAAATGTAAATAAGAAGTACCTTCACATATTATAAAATAATCAAATAAATTATTTTTATTTGTATATATTATTTTAATATTTAATCCATTTATTATCTTAATAATTTTAATTACTGTTTTTATAAAAAAAAATCTTTTTTTTTTTATTTTTATTTTCACTTATTATAATTTATTATTTATAATATAATATAATATTTTATTTTTTTTTATATTTAACTTTAATTTTATTATATTCTTTAAACCCTGTCCCAACTGGTATTTTTTTACCTATTATTACATTTTCTTTTAACCCTTCTAAATAATCAGTTTTAGCACTAATAGCAGCTTCACTTAATATTTTAGTAGTTTCTTGAAAAGAAGCTGAAGATATAAAAGATTTATTATTTAAAGCTGATTTAGTTATACCTTGTAATATTGGTTTAGCAATAGCAGGTAATGTTTTTATACTCTTTATTTTTTTTTTTTTCATCATTTTTAAAAAATCATTTTTTATTTTTAATATTTTTTTTTTTATTATTTTTTTTTTATTATTATTAATTATAATTACCATATTATTAATTTTTTTATTTTCTTTAAAAAAATCTTCTTTATTTACTATATTACCTTTTATAAATTTAGTATTTCCACTATCTAATATTTTAACTTTTTTAATCATTTTACTAATAATAATTTCAAAATGTTTATTATTTATTTGTACACCTTGTGATTTATATACTTCTTGAATTTTTTTAATTAAATATTTTTGTATTTTTCTAATACCTTTTATATATAAAATATCTTTTAAAGTAATAATACCATCAGATATTTTACTACCATATTTAATATAATCATTATTTTGTACTAAAATTTGTTGAGAAGTTTTTATAATATATTTTCTTTTTATTTTTTTATTATTAGTAGATGTAATTATAATTTTAATATTACCCTTTTTTTTATTTTTACCATAACTTACTATACCATCTATATCAGATAAAACAGCTTTATTAGATGAACTTCTAGCTTCAAATAATTCAGATAATCTAGGTAATCCACCTGTTATATCTTTTGATTTTGAATATTTTCTAGGTATTTTTATTAAAATTTTACCTTTTTTAATTTTTTCTTTATTTTTAACCTTTAAATAAGCACCTATTGGTAAATTATAATTTTTTAAAATATTACCTTTTTTATTTAAAATTATTAAACTAGGGATAATATTTTTATTTTCTATTATTATTTTTTCATTTAATCCTGTATTTTCATCTATATATACTTTATAAGTAATATTTTTTTTTATATTATTATATTTTATTATACCATTATATTCAGATATTAATATTGAATTATATGGATCCCATTCATATATTTTATCACCTATATTTATAATATCATTATTTTTATAATATAAAATACTACCATAAGGTATATTATTATTATATATAATTTTTTTTTTCTTTATATCTAAAATTTTAATTTCAGTAAATCTTGATATTACTATATATTTTTTTTTTTTTTTAATATATTTTAAATATAAAAAAAATATTTTACCTTTATATTTAGATATAAATTCAGTATCTTCTGATATATTACTAGCTGAACCACCTACATGAAAAGTCCTTAATGTTAATTGAGTACCTGGTTCTCCTATAGATTGTGCTGCTATTACTCCTACTGCTTCACCTATTCTAATAATATTCCCATTAGATAAATTTGTACCATAACATTTTGTACATATACCATTTATAGTCTCACATGTTAATGGTGAACGTATAATAATATACGGTATTTTATATTTTTTAATTTTTTTAATTAATTTTTCATCTATAATTTTATTTTTTTTTATAAAAATTAAATCTTTTAAAAAAACATCAAATAAAATTATTCTACCTAATATTTCATTATATAATATATTATAATTTTTATTATTTATTATAATTTTTATACCATTTAATGTTTTACAATCTCTTTCTTTTATTATTATATCTTGTACTGAATCAACTAATCTTCTAGTTAAATAACCAGCATCAGCTGTTTTTAAAGCAGTATCTGCTAGACCTTTTCTAGAACCATGTGTAGAAATAAAATATTCTAATGTTGATAATCCTTCTAAAAAATTAGAAATTATAGGATTTTCTATTATCTCTGTTTTTAAATTTGTTATTTTAGATTTTTGAGGTTTAGCCATTAACCCTCTCATACCTGATAATTGTCTAATTTGTTCTTTAGAACTTCTAGCTCCTGAATCTAAAATCATATATATAGAATTAAATCCTTTTTTTTTTTTTTTTATTTTTTTTATTACAATTTTTGTAATTTTAGATGTAGTTTTACTCCATTCATCAATTATTTTATTATATTTTTCATTATTAGTAATTAATCCCATATTATAATATTTTAAAATTTTTTTTTTTTTTTTTATTGTTTTATTTAAAATAATTTTTTTATATCTTGGTGTTATTATATCTTTTATATTAAAAGATAATCCACCTTTAAAACAATAATAAAAACCTAATTCTTTTAAAGAATCTAAAAATTTAGATGTTGTTAATATATCTGTATTATATAAAATTTTACTAATAATATTTTTAATAGATTTATTATTTATATTTTTATTAATAAATCCTATTTTTTTTTTATTAGGTATTATATTATTAAATAATACTCTACCTACTGTAGTTCTAATTTTTTTATTTAAAAAATAAAAATAAATTTCTTTATGTAAAGATATTTTATTTAATTTTAAAGCTAAAATAACTTCATTAAAAGAAGAAAATATTTTTAATTTTTTTTTTTTTTTTTTTTTAGTTAAATAATATAATCCTAATATAATATCTTGAGTAGGTATAATAATAGGATTACCATTAGAAATATTTAAAATATTTTGATTAGATAACATTAATAATTGAGTTTCTAATATAGATTCTATAGATAATGGTAAATGAATAGCCATTTGATCACCATCAAAATCAGCATTAAATGCAGTACATACTAACGGATGTAATTTAATAGATTTTCCATTAATTAAAATAGGATAAAAAGCCTGAATACTTAATCTATGTAATGTAGGAGCTCTATTTAATAAAATTGGATGACCTTTAATTAAATTTTTTAAAATATTTAAAACTATTTTTTTTTTTTTTTTAATTATTATTTTTGAATCTTTTATAGTTTTAACTATACCTCTATTTATTAATTTATTTATTATAAAAGGTTTATATAATTCTAAAGCAATTTCTTTAGGTAAACCACATTCATGTAATTTTAATTTTGGGTCTACTACTATTACTGATCTAGCTGAATAATCTACTCGTTTTCCCAACAGATTTTGTCTAAACCTACCTTGCTTTCCTTTTAAAATATCAGATAATGATTTTAAAATTCTATTTGAATCAGATTTTACTGATAATATTTTTCTAGAATTATCTAATAATGAATCAACTGATTCTTGTAACATACGTTTTTCATTTTTTAATATAACATTAGGTGCCTTAATATTAATTAATTTTTTTAACCTATTATTTCTAATAATAATTTTTCTATAAAAATCATTTAAATCAGAACTAGCATATTTTCCCCCATCTAATAATACTAAAGGTCTTAAATCAGGTGGTATTACAGGTAAAATTTTAATTAACATATATATTAATTTATTTTTTTTTTGCCCTTTTTTAAATAATTCTATTATATATAATTTTTTTAAAATTACCTTTTTTTTTTGTATAGATTTTTCTTTATAATATTTTTTTTTTAAATTTAAATATAATTTATTAATATTAATATTTTTTAATATTTCATATATAGCTTCACCACCAGTCTTAGCTATAAATTTTTTTTTATTTTTATATTTTTTTTTATTATTAAATTTTTTAATTTTTAAATATTCTTCTTCATTTATTAAATCATATTTTTTAAATTTTTTCCCATTAATTTTTTTATTTTCTATTTCACCAATTTGTAAAATAATATATTTATCATAATAAATTATATTTTCTACTTTTTTAGAAGATTTATTTATTAAACAAGATATTTTATTTGGTAAACATCTAAAAGCCCAAATATGTACTATAGGTACACATAATTTTATATGCCCTATTCTTTTTCTTCTAACACTTTTTTTAGTTATTTCAATACCACATTTATCACAAAAAATACCTTTATATCTAATATTTTTATATTTTCCACATGTACATTCATAATCTTTTATAGGTCCAAAAATTTTTTCACAAAATAAACCATCTTTTACAGGTTTTTTAGTTCTATAATTTATTGTTTCAGAATTTAATATTTCACCAAAAGATTCATTTAAAATATATTCAGGTGATGATAAAGTAATAGTTATTTTATTAATTTCTTTATTTTTATTAAACATTTTTTTTTAAATTATTCTAATTCAACTTTTAAGCATAATCCTTTTAATTCATTTATTAAAACATTAAATGATTCAGGTATACCAGGATTAGGTAATTTTTTACCTTTTACTATTGCTTCATATGTTTTAGATCTACCATTAATATCATCAGATTTTATAGTTAATAATTCTCTTAATATATTAGAAGCACCAAAAGCTTCTAAAGCCCATACTTCCATTTCACCAAATCTTTGACCACCAAATTGTGATTTTCCTCCTAATGGTTGTTGAGTTATTAAAGAATATGGCCCTATAGATCTAGCATGCATTTTATCATCTACCATATGACCTAATTTAAACATATATATTACTCCTATTGTTATTTTATTATCAAATTTTAGTCCTGTTTGACCGTCATATAAAGTAGTTTTAGAAAAATTTTTAATTTTATTTATTTTAGAATATTTATATATATTTTTAATATTTTTACCTTTAAAAATAGGTATATAAAAATTTCTTTTCATTTTTAATCCTATTAATCCTAAAATAGATTCTAATACTTGTCCTACATTCATTCTAGAAGGCACACTTAATGGGTTTAATATTATATCTATAATAGTCCCATCTTTTAAAAAAGGCATATCTTCTTCCTTTACTATTTTTGATATTACCCCTTTATTTCCATGTCTACCTGACATTTTATCTCCTACTTTTAATTTTCTTTTTTTAGCTACATAAATCTTGGCTATTTTTATTATATCATTAGATAAATTATTACCTATTATTATTTTTATTTTTTTTCTTTTATATTTATTTAATAAATATTTTTTTTTTAAATTAAAATTTATTATTAATTTATTTATTAAATTTAAAATTTTTTTATTTTTAATTTTTAAATAATTAAAAAATTTTTTTTTTTTTTTAAATAAAAAATTTTTTAATTTTTTTTTTTTTTTTTTATTTAATTTTAAATTAAATAATTTTAATATTAAAATTATTTTTTTATAAAATATATTATATAATTTTTTTTTTTTAATAATAAAATTATAATCTAATTTTTTAATTATATCTTTTTTTTTTTTTTTTTATCTAATATTTCAGTATTTATAATAGTACCATATAATGATGAATGAGCTCTTAAAGAAGAATCTTTTACATTACTATATTTATTACCAAATATTGATTTTAATAATTTTTCTTCTGGAGTTACTATTTTATTTTCTTTAGGTACAATTTTACCTATTAAAATATCACCAGGTTTTATTTCAGTCCCTATTTTAATTAATCCATTTTTTTCTAAATTTTTTATTTCATTTTTATTTATATTAGGTATATCTTTCGTAAATTCTTCTTTACCTAATTTATTATTTCTTATTTCTAATGAATATACTTCTATATGAATAGAAGTAAAATAATCTTCTTTTAAAACTTTATTTGATATTAAAATAGCATCTTCAAAATTATACCCCTTCCAAGACATAAAAGCTACTATTAAATTTTTACCTAAAGCTAATTTACCATTTTTAATAGCAAAACCTTCACATAAAATTTGATTTTTTTTAATTTTTTGATTTTTATAAACTATTGGTTTAAAATTTAAACAAGTATTTTGATTAGTTTTTTGAAATTTACTTAAAAAATAAGTAAAGTATTTTTTATAAAAATTAACATATTTTTTTTTTTTAGAAAAATTATATTTAACAATAATTTTATTAGAATCTACATATTTAATAATACCATTTTCTTTAGCTTTTATTATATTTCTAGAATAAAAAATAATTTTTTTTTCTAATCCAGTACCTACTATTGGTACTTCTAATTTTAATAAAGGTACAGCTTGTCTCATCATATTAGAACCCATTAAAGCTCTGTTAGCATCATCATGTTCTAAAAAAGGTATTAATGAAGCTGAAATAGAAATAATTTGATCATTAGAATAATCAACATATTTTATTTTTTTTTTATTTTTTAATATAAAATCATTATTATATCTTACAATAATTTTTTTTTTTTTTTTTTTAAAAAAAAAATTAAAAGAAGCTATTTTTTTATTATATTCTTTATCAGATGTTAAATAAATTTTTTTTTTTTTTTTTTTTTTAAAAATTTTATTATAAGGAGTTTCTAAAAATCCTATATTATTAATTTTAGTAAATAAACATAATGAAGATATTAAACCTATATTAGGTCCTTCTGGCGTTTCTATTGGACATAATTTTCCATAATAAGAATAATTTACATCTCTAGCTTCAAAACTAGCTCTTTCTCTAGTTAATCCACCTGGTCCTAATAAAGTTAATCTTCTTTTATGAGTTATTTCAGATAATGGATTAGTTTTATCCATAAATTGAGATAATTGACTAGTACCAAAAAAAGTATTTATTATAGAAGTTAATATTTTAGTATTTATTAAATCAATAGGTAAATATTTTTTATTCTTTAAAGAAAATTTTTTTTTAATTATTTTAGATATTCTTAATAACCCTATATTAAATATATTAAATAATAATTCACTTATTGTTTTAACTTTTTTATTAGATAAACTATCTATATCATCATTTATTTTTTTTTTATTATTAGCTAATTTTAATAAATTTTTTATTATATAAATAATATCTTTTTTTGTTATTACCATTAAATTATAAGGTAATTTAACTTTTAAAATATTATTTAATTTATATCTACCTATTCTACCTAAAGAATATTTTTTTTTTGAAAAAAATAATTTTTTAATAAATTTTTTAGCTGTTTTTTTATCTGGTGGATAAATTTTTTTATATTTTTTATAAAAATAAAAAATAGCTTCTTTATAATTTTTAATTTTATCTTTTTTAAAAGTATTTTTTATTATATTATATTTTTTATTTTTTTTTTTTATATAAATATATTTTATTTTTTTTTTAATTAAAATATTAATTTTTTTTTTATCTAAAATTATATTTTTTTTAAAAATAACTTTTTTTTTTTTTTTTATTTTAAAAAAACTTTTTTTATTTATTATATATTTTATATTATTATTTTTAATTTTTATTTTTTTATAAAAATTAAAATATTTCATTATATTATTATTATTTTTATATCCTATAGCTTTTAAAAAAATTGTTAATAAAATTTTTTTTTTTTTATCTATATAGACATATAATACATTATTAATATCTATTATAAATTCTAACCAAGAACCTTTACTAGGTATTAACCTTGCATAATATAATTTTAATCCACTATAATGATAAAAACTATTAAAAAAAATACCAGGTGATCTATATAATTGATATACTATTACTCTTTCAGAACCATTAAATATAAATGATCCATTAGGAGTAATATATGGACAATTACATAAAAATACTTTTTGTATTTTTTTATTAATAATTTTTTTTTTTTTAAAAAAATATAATTTTAATTTTATTTTTATACTTATATTATATGTTAATCCATTATTGATACATTCATAAATAGTATATTTAGGGAGGATCAATATAATAATTTATAAATTTAATTATATAATTTTTTTTCCTATTATATATAGGAAAAATATTTTTTAAAACTTTAAATAATAATTTTTTTTTTTTTTTTGTAGTTTTTAAATCTAAAAATTCTTTAAAAGATTTTATTTGTTCTTTTAAAAAATCTGTATATTTAATATTATTATTAATATAATTTAAATTAATAGTTTTTTTAAACATTTAATTATTTTATTTTATTTCTATTACTGCATCAATTTTTTTAAAATCTTCTTGTATTTTTTTAGCTTCTTCTATTTTTAATGATTTTTTAATTAAACTAGGTATATTATCAATAATTTTTTTTGATTCAGTTAAACTTAATCCAGTAATATTTTTTAAAAGTTTTATTACTGGTAATTTTACTGTACCTACAGATTTTAAATAAATATCAACTATAGAAGGTATATTTTTATCTTGATTTATATTATTATTTAAATTATTATTATTATTATTATCATTTTTATCTTTTGGTATTATATTATTTTGCATTAAATTATTATTAAATTTTATATTATAATCTTTTTCTAAAATATTAGATAATTCATTTATTTCTTTAATATTTAAATTTACTAATTCTTTAGCTATTTTTTTTATATTTTTCATTTTATTTTATTTATTTTATTATTTTTAATATTATTAATTAAATTAATAATATTAATTTTATTATTTAATATAATAAAATTAATAAATTTAATAATTTTAATTTTTAATATTAAAACTAATTTTAGTATTAAATCTTTTTTAGATTTTATATTAGATAAAAAATCTAAATATTTTTCACCAAAAAAAAACTCTCCATTTAAAGAAGCTAATTTAAATAATGGATAAGTTTTATTATTTATTAAATAACTATTTTTTTTAATTATTTTAATTAAAGTATTAATATATTTAAAAAAAATTAAAGTATTATTATTATATAATATTTTTAATATTTTTTTTAAAATTTTTTTTTTATTATTTAATAATAATGATTTTTTTAATAAAGTATTTTTTATATTATAAATTTTTATTTTATGTTTAAAACATTCTTTTTTAAAGATAAAAAAAAAATTAGAATTTAATCTAGAAATATCTAAAATAGAAAAATTTTTATATTTATTAAAATATTTATTAATTAATAATATAATTTTTTTTTTTTTTTTTTTTTTCATTTTTATTAAATTAATAATTTTAAACTAGGTCCCATTGTACTAGATATATATATATTTTTAATTTTTAAAAAATTATATTTTAATAATATCTTATTAAGATTATTTAAAATACAATCTAAATTTTCAATTAATCTTTTTTTTTTAAATGATATTTTACCTATAGTTACATTTATAATATTATTATTAATCTTTAATTCTATTAATTTACTTTTTATTTTTTCTTTTATATATTTATAAGGATTATTACTAATAGTATTATTTTTTTTATTAGGTATAAGTCCTTTACTACCTAAAATTTTACCTAATTTTAATATTTCTTTCATATAATAATTAGTAGTATATATTATATCATAATTAGTCCATTTATATTTTTTAATTTTATTTATATAATTAATACCACCTATATATTTTATATTTAATTTTTTTATTTTTTTTCTCATATATTTAGGTACTAAAGCTAGTATAATATATTTTTTACCATTACTATAAGGTAATTTTATTATTTCATTAAAAATTAAATCTTTTTTTTTTTTAAAAATTATATTTATATATAAATCTATTGAAGAATCGAATTTAAAATAATTTATTTTTTTTATAATTTTAAAAATTTTTTTTTTATCATAAAATTTTTTAAAATTATATTTATTATATATTTTTTGTTTTTTTTTCATTTTTAATTTTTATTCCTATTGATTTTAATGTACCTTTTATCATTGAAATAGCTGAATTTATTTTAAAACAATTTAAATCAGATAATTTATATTTAGCTATTTTTTCAATTTCTTTTATATCTATTTCACCTACTTTTTTTTTATTAGGTTCATTAGATCCTTTTTTAATTTTTAATAAATTTAAAACTATATCTTTAATAGATTGTTTTTTTATTATAAAATCAAAACTTTTATCATCATAAATATTAATTATAATTGGAATAAGTTTATTTAAATATTTTTTATTTTTAGTTTTTTTATTAAAATCATTACAAAAATCCATTATATTAATCCCTACAGAACCTAAAGCTGGTCCAATAGGTGGTGAAGGATTAGCATAACCACCTTTAATTTTTAGTTTAATTGATTTTATTTTTTTTTTCATTTTTTTTTATTTTATTTATTTTAATTTTAATTGGTACTAATTTTCCTAAAATTAAAATTAATATTTCAATTTTTTTTTTTTTTTTATTTATTTTATTTATTTTACCACAAATATTTTTAAAAATTCCATCTTTAATTATAATATTTTCTCCTATATTATATTTTATATTTTTTTTTTTTTTTTTAATTTTATTTTTTAATAATATTTTTTTTTTATTAATATTTAAAGGTAAATTATTAATTCTTTTATTTAAAAAATAATATACTCCTTCTAAATTTTCAATAAAAAAAAAAATTTTTTTATTTAAAAAAATTTTAATTATTAAATAACCTATACATTTTTTTTTTTTTATTTTTTTTTTAATTTTTTTTTCTATTTTTTTAATAATTATTTTTTCAAATCCTTTTTTAATTTTTAAAATATACCATTTTTTTTTTTTTTTTATTCATTATTAAAATAAAATTAATTATAAAAACACGGATGATAAGATTTGAACTTACAACCTTCGGTTTTGGAGACCGATGCTCTACCATTAAGCTACATCCGTTTATTAATTTTTTTTTTTAAAAAAAAATAAAAAAAAATATAATTTGATAATTTATATTATTATTAGTTATTTAATTATTTTAATAATTTTACCAGCACCTACTGTTTTACCACCTTCTCTAATAGCAAATTTTAAACCTTCATTTAAAGCTACTGATTTATTTAATTTTACTTTTATATTTAAATTATCTCCAGGCATTACCATTTCTATACCTTTATCTAATTTAATAGTACCTGTTACATCAGTTGTTCTTAAATAAAACTGTGGTTTATATCTATTATAAAATGGGGTATGTCTACCACCTTCTTCTTTTTTTAGAATATAAATTTTAGCTTTAAATTCTTTATAAGAATTAAAAGTATTAGGTTGACAAATTATCATACCTCTTTTAACTTGTTTTTTTTCTATACTACGTAATAATAATCCTACATTGTCACCAGCTTCACCTTTATCTAAAATTTTTCTAAACATTTCAATACCTGTTACAATAGTTTTAATTTTTTTATTCATACCTATACATTCTATAGTATCACCTGTCTTAATAATACCTGATTCAATTTTACCTGTACATACTGTACCTCTACCAGTTATAGTAAAAATATCTTCTATAGACATTAAAAATGGTTTATTAATTTCTCTTATAGGATTAGGTATATAATCATCTATTTTATTCATTAAATCATAAATCTTATTAATATATTTTTTATCACCTTCTAATGCTTTTAAAGCTGAACCTTTAATAATTGGTACATTTTTATATCCATATGATTCTAATAATTCTTTAGTTTCTTCTTCTACTAATTCTAATAATTCTTTATCTTTTAATAAATCTATCTTATTTAAAAAAACTAATATTTTAGGAACTCCTACTTGTTTAGCTAATAATATATGTTCTCTAGTTTGAGGCATAGGTCCATCAGTAGCTGCTATTACTAATATAGCCCCATCCATTTGAGCTGCTCCTGTTATCATATTTTTTATATAATCTGAATGACCTGGACAATCAATATGTGCATAATGTTTTTTTAAAGTTTGATATTCTATATGTGAAGTATTTATAGTAATTCCTCTTTCTATTTCTTCTGGTGCATTATCTATTGAATTAAATTTTTTTTCTTCAGCTAATCCTTTTAAAGACAATGCTTTAGTTATAGCCGCTGTTAATGTAGTTTTACCATGATCAACATGTCCTATTGTACCTATATTTAAATGTGGTTTATTACGATTAAATTTTTCTTTTGACATTTATTTTTTTTTATTTTTAAAATTAAAAAAGCGAGAAACGGGATTTGAACCCGTAATCTTCAGCTTGGAAGGCTGATATTCTACCAATTAAACTATTCTCGCTATTATTTTATTTTATTTATTATATAAATATAATATTAAATATTGTAAAATAATAAAATTTAAATTTTAATTAAAAATTTAAAAAAAAAATGGGGAGAGCAGGATTCGAACCTGCGAAGGTATAAACCAACAGATTTACAGTCTGCTCTCGTTAACCACTTGAGTATCTCCCCCTCCTTATTTTTTTTTAAAAAATAATTTTTTTTTTAAAAAAAAAAAATTTAATTTTAAAATAATTAACTAATAAAATAAAAAAAAGCCGATGGAGGGATTTGAACCCACGACAACGAGATTACAAATCACGTGCTCTAACCTACTGAGCTACATCGGCTAAACATATATATATATATATATATATATTTTTTAAAAAAAAATGAAATATAATTTTAAAAAAATTGAAAATATTATTAAAAAAAAATATAAAAAATTTAATTTTTTTAATATAAATAAAAAATCTAAAAAAAAATTTTACATATTAAATATGTTTCCTTATCCTTCAGGAAGTGGGTTACATGTAGGACATACAATAGGGTATATATTTTCAGATATTATAGCTAAATATAAATCTAGTTGTGGATTTAAAATTTTAAATCCTATTGGTTTTGATTCTTTTGGATTACCAGCTGAACAATATGCTATAAAATGTAATAAAAATCCTAAAATAATAATAAATAATTGTATAAAAAATTATAAAAAACAAATAAAAAAAATTAATATATTTTTTAATTGGAATAAAACAATTATAACTAGTAAAAGTAATTATTATAAATGGACACAATGGATTTTTATAAAATTATTTAATTCTTGGTATGATTTTAAAAAAAAAAAAGCTAAAAATATAAAATCTTTAATTAAAAAATTAATAAATAAAAAAATAAAATATAAAAATAAAATAATAAATTGGAAAAAAATATCTTTTAAAAAAAAAAATAAAATATTAAATAATTATAGATTAATTTTTTTAAAAAAAAGTTATATTAATTGGTGTCCTAAATTATCTACAGTATTAGCTAATGAAGAAGTAAAAAATGGTAAAAGTATTAGAGGTAATTATAAAGTAATAATTAAAAAAATGTTACAATGGCACATTAGAATTAAACCATATTCTGATAGATTATTAAAAGATTTAAAATTATTAAATTGGCCTAAAAGTATAAAAAAATCACAAAAAAAATGGATAGGTAAAGGTTATTATTATTATTTTTATTTAAAATGTAATAAATTTATTATAAATATTTATTTTAAAAAAAAAAAAAAATTTTCAAATATTAAAAATATAATAATAAATTATCCTTCTAATAAAATAGATTTTTTAATTAAAAATTTAAAAGATAAAAAAATAAAAAAATATATTAAAAATAATTTTAATAAAAATATTAAAATTTTAATAAAAACTAATATTTTAAATAAAAAAAAAAAAAAAATAAATATATATATAAGTAATTTTTTTAAAAATAAAAATATTAATAATACATTTATAACTGTTAATAATAAAAATAAATTTTTTAAAAAAAAAAATGATTTTATTTTAAATATATATAATGATTTTAATATTAAAAATTTTTCTATTTCTAATATAAAAGGTAAAAAAAAAAAATTTAAATTAAAAAATATAATATTTTCTAGACAAAGATCTTGGGGAGAACCTATTCCAATTTATTTTAAAAATAAAATACCATTTAATATAGAAGAAAAATATTTACCTTTAAAATTACCTTATAAAAAAAAATATTTAAAATTAAAAAATTATAAAAAATGGGCATGGGATGAAAAAAAAAAAAAAATTGTAAAAAATAAATATATTAAAAAAAAAAAAAAAATTTATAAATTAGAAACAGATACAATGTCAAGTATAGCAGGTTCTAATTGGTATTTTATTAGATATATAGATAATAAAAATAAAAAAGAAATTATAAATAAAAAAAAAAAAAAATTTTGGAAAAATGTTGATTTATATATAGGTGGTGCTGAACATACTAATGGCCATTTATTATATTCTAGATTTTGTCAAAAATTTTTAAAAGATATAAAAATTTTAAATATTAAAGAACCATTTAAAAAATTTATAAATCAAGGTACTATATTATATAATTCTATATCTATTTTTAAAATAAAAAAAAAATTTATTTCTTATGAAATAATTAAAAATAAAAATTATAAAAATAAAATAAAAAGTATATATATAGAAAATATATATATAAAAAATAAAAATGAATTAAATATAGATTTATTTAAAAAAAAAAATAAAAAATATAAAAAATATAAATTTATTAAAAAAAAAAAATTTATATGTTATTTAAAATTAGAAAAAATGTCTAAATCTAAATTAAATATTATTAATCCTAATTTAATAATAAAAAAATATGGTATTGATACTTTTAGATTATATCAAATTTCTATTGGACCTTTTGAAAAAAAAAAAATATGGAATATAAAAAATATAAAAGGTATATATAAATTTTTAAAAAAAATATGGTTTTTTTTTAAAAAAAATAAAAATAAAATTAAAAATAAAAAACCTTCAATTATAGAAAAATATTATATTAATTATTTAATTAAAAAAATTAAATATAATTATTTTAAATTTAATTTAAATACTTCTATTAGTTTTTTTATTATAACTTTTAAAAAAATTATAAAAAAAAAATGTAATAATAAAATAATTTTAGAAAAATTTTTAATATTATTTTCTACTTTTGCACCTTTTATAACTGAAATGATTTGGATAATTTTAAAAAAAAAAAAAAGTATTTTTTATGAAAAATTTCCAAAATTAAATATAAAATATATAAAAAAAAAAAAAATAAAATATTTAATAATGATTAATAATAAAAAAAAAATAATAATTTATATTAAAAAAAAAAATAATAATATAAAATATATTTTAAATTTTTTAAAAAAAAATTTTTATTTTAAAAAAAAAATAAAAAAAATTAAAAAAATAATTTTTAAAAAAAATAAAATTTTAAATTTATTAATTTAATTTTATATTATATATATTTTTTATATGACATAAAGCTACTGCTAAACTATCACTAAAATCAAAATTTTTACTATAATTTAATTTTTTATTAAAAATTATTTCTAATTTTTTTTTTAATTCTTTTTTTGTAGAATTACCATAACCTGTTATTAATAATTTTATAGTTTTAGGTGAATATTCTATAATTGATAATTTTTTATGAATAGCTGCTAATATAATAGAACTTTGACATTGTACTAATCTTTTTAAAGATTTTACATTTTTCCCTAAAAAAGTAGATTCCATTACTAATATAGTAGGATTATATATTTTTATTATTTTTTTTAATTTTAAATAAATTATATTCATTTTTTCTAAATAATTTTTTTTTTTTTTCAAATTTATTTCTTTAATAAAAATTATTTTAAAATTATTTTTATTATTTATTTCTAAAATAGATAATCCTGTAATATTAAATCCTGGATCTATTCCCATTATTATTTTTTTTTTCATAATATATATATATAAATAATTTTTTATTTATAAAATAAAAAGAAAAAAATATAAATGATTAAAAATTTTAATTTTTATTTAATAAAATATATATATATTTTACCTATTAAAAATATAATTTTATTTCCAGGATTAATTTTACCTATAATAATAAGTAAAAAAAAAAATATAAAATTAATAAAAAATATTTATAAAAAAAAAAAAAAAATAGGTATAATAACAAAAAAAAATAAAAAAAAAATTTATAATATAGGCACTATAGCATATATAATTAAAATTTTTAAAATGCCTAATAATAATTTAACTGTTATTTTACAAGGGAAAATTAGATTTAAAGTTATTAAATTATTTTTTAAAAAAAAAAAATTTTATTCTAAAATTAGAATTTTAAATTATTTTTTTTTAAAAAAAAAATATTTTATACCTATATTAGAATTAATTAAAAAAATTTCTAAAAAAATTTTAAATAAAGATATTATAAATTTTAATTTAAATATTAAAAATATTAATAATATTATTTTTTTAATTTATTTTTTAAGTATTAATATAAATATATCTATTAAAAAAAAACAATATATTTTAAAAGAAAATAATATTATAAAAAAAACTTTAAATTTATTAAAATATTTAAATATTGAATATAAAAGAATAAAAATTAAAAAAAAAATACAAAAAAAAATACAAAAAAAAATAAAATTACAACAAAAAAAATATTTTTTAAAAAAACAAATAAATATTTTACAAAAAGAATTAAAAATTAATAATAATTTAAAAGAAATAAATTTATTAATAAAAAAATCATTAAAAAAAAAATGGTCTAATGAAGCTAAAAAAAAATTTAATATAGAAATATTAAATTTAAAAAATATTAATAATAAATTTTATGAATATTATTTATTAAAAAATTATATATTATTCTTATTAAATTTACCTTGGTATAAATATACTAAAAATAATTTTAATTTTAAAAGAGCTATTAAAATTTTAAATAAAAATCATTATGGTTTAAAAAAAATTAAAAATAGAATATTAGAATATTTAACTATTTTAAAATTTAAAAAAAATATAAAAGCACCAATATTATGTTTTTTAGGTCCTCCAGGAGTTGGTAAAACATCATTAGGAAAATCAATATCTAAAGTATTATGTAGAAAATATATTAGAATGTCTTTAGGGGGGATTCATGATGAATCTATAATAAGAGGTCATAGAAAAACTTATATAGGAGCTATGCCAGGTAGAATTTTACAATTAATTAAAAAAGCAGGTATATCAAATCCTGTTTTTATTTTAGATGAAATAGATAAAATTAGTAATATAAATAATTTTAATGGAAATCCTTTAGCTGCTATGTTAGAAATTTTAGATCCTGAACAAAATAAATATTTTTATGATAATTATTTAGAAATAGATTATGATTTATCTAAAGTTTTTTTTATTGCTACAGCTAATAATATTAATAATATTGATAAAGCTTTATTAGATAGAATGGAAATAATAAATATAAATGGATATACAATAGAAGAAAAAATAAAAATAGTGGAAAATATTTTATTACCTAAAATTTTAAAAAAATATGGATTAAATAATAATAAAAAAAAATTAATTTTAAAAAAAAAAAATATTGAAAAAATAATTATTAATTATACATTTGAATCAGGTATTAGATCATTAGAAAGATGTTTATTAAAAATAATATATTATATTATTAAAAATATTGTTATATATAAAAAATATATTAATAATATTAATATTAAATTAATAGAAAAAGTTTTAGGTTATTCTAATAAAAATAAATTTAAATTAAAAAAAATAAAAATACCAGGTATAAGTATAGGATTAGCATGGACTAATTTAGGTGGAGATATAATTTATATTGAATCTATTTTATTAAAAAGTAATATTAAAAATAATGGAGGAAATTTAAATATAACAGGTAATATAGGAAAAATTATGAAAGAATCAGCTATAATAGCTTTTAAATATATTAAATCTAATTATAAAATATTAAATATTAATTTTAATATATTTAGAAAATATGATATACATTTACATGTCCCAGAAGGTTCTATACCTAAAGATGGACCTTCAGCAGGTATTTCTATATTAATTTCTTTAATTTCTTTATTTAAGAATAAAAAAATAAAATCTTTTTTAGCTATGACAGGAGAAATTACTTTAAAAGGGGAAATACTAGAAGTAGGTGGAATAAAAGAAAAAATATTAGCTGCTAAAAGATATTCTATTAAAAAAATAATATTACCTTATAATAATAAGAAAAATATATTATATTTTAAAAAAAAAGATTTATTAGGATTAAAATTTAATTATGTTAAAAATATTAAAGAAGTAATTAAATTATCTTTTAATTAAAAAATTAAAATTATATTATAATTTTTTTTTTAAAAAAAAAACAAATGAAAAAAAAAAAAAAAAAATATATTATAACAGCAGCATTTCCATATACTAATGGATATATACATATAGGTCATTTATCAGGTGTATTTATACCAGCTGATATATATACTAGATATTTAAGAAGTATAAATAAAAAAGTAATTTTTATTTCTGGTTCTGATGAATATGGTACTTCTATTTTAATAAAATCTTTAAAAAGTAAAAAAAAAAAAGAAGATATTATTAATAAATATCATAATTATATTAAAAAATATTTATATATATATAATATATCATTAGATAATTATTATAGAACATCTGATAAATTACATCATAATATATCTAAAAAAATATTTAAAAGATTATATTTTAATAATTTTTTTTTAAAAAAAAAAAATTATCAATATTATGACAATATTTATAATCAATTTTTAGCTGATAGATATATTATAGGTACATGTCCATATTGTAAATATAATAATAGTTTTTATGATCAATGTAATAATTGTGGTAAAATAATTAAAGAATATAAATTATTAAATCCTCTTTCTATATTAAGTAAAAAAAAACCAATTTTAAAACAAACATTTAATTTTTATATTTCTTTTAAAAAATATAAAAAATTAATTTTAAATATTATTAAAAAATTTAAAAAAAGAAAAATAAAAAAAAATATTATAAATACTATGATTTCTTTTTTAAAGAATAATTTAAATGATGATAGATCTATGACTAGAGATTTAGATTGGGGTATTAAAATACCAATAAAAAATGAAAATTTAAAAAATAAAGTTTTATATGTATGGTTTGAATCTTTAATAGGTTATATATCTTGTACTATAGATTGGGCTAAAAAAAATAAAAAAAAATGGCAAAAATATTGGAAAAATAAAAATAATATTTTAATTAATTTTATTGGTAAAGATAATATTATATTTCATAGTATATTATTACCTATAATTTTTAAAAATTTCAATAAAAAATTAATTATACCATATTATATTAATTCTAATGAATTTTTAAATTTTAAAAAAAAAAAAATTTCTAAATCTAAAAAAAATAAAATTTATTTACATAAATTTTTAAAATATTATCCTAATATGCAAGATTCTTTAAGATATACTTTAATAATGGATATGCCAGAAAAAAAAGATACTAATTTTACATGGAAAAAATTTTTATTATATAATAATTCAATATTAGTAGGAATTTTAGGAAATTTTTTAAATAGAGTAATTATATTTATAAATAAATATTTTAATAAAAAAATACCTAAACCTAAAAAATTAAATAAAAAAGATTTAATTTTTTTAAAAAAAATAAAAAAATATCCTAAAAAAATTTGTAAATTAATAAAAAAATTTAAATTTAAATTATCTTTATGTAAATTTATTAAATTAGCTAGATTAGGAAATAAATATTTATCTGTAAAAAAACCTTGGGATTTAAAAAAAAGTAAAAAAGATATTAAAAAAATTATTTATATATCAGCTCAAATAGTAGGTATAATAAGTCATTTATCTTATATTTTTTTACCTAATACAAATAAAAAACTTTTAAAAATATTAAATATTAAAAAATGTAATATAAAAAAATTATTAAAATTAAAAGAAATATTACCTTATAATCATAAAATTAAAAAATCTAAATTATTATTTAAAAAAATTATTTTTTTAAAAAAAAATGATAATTAAAAAAAAAAAATTTAGTCAAATTTTTTTAAAAAATAAATTTATTGTTTATAAAATTATTAATTTTTTATTAAAAGTAAAAGAAAAATATAATTGTATTTTAGAAATAGGTCCTGGATTAGGTATATTAAGTAAATATATAATAAAATTAAATAAAAATTTTTTATTAATAGAAATAGATAAAATATTAGTTAAATATTTAAAAAAAAAAATTTTAAAAAAAAAATATAAAAATAAAATTATTAATAATAATATTTTAAATTGTAAATTAAAAAAATTAGGTTTTAAAAAATATTTTTTAATAGGTAATTTACCTTATAATATATCATCTAAAATTATATTATGGATAATTAATAATAGAAAATATATAGTAGGTTGTATATTTATGTTACAAAAAGAATTTGTTAAAAGTTTAATATGTAAAAAAGGGAAAAAAAAAACTAAATTATCTTTTTATTTACAATTTTTTTTTAAAGTTAAAAAACTTTTAAATATTAAAAATAAAAATTTTTTACCTATACCTAAAGTAAATTCTACTTTAATTAAGTTAATATTAATAAATGAAAATATAAAATTATTAAAAAATAATAATATTAAAAAAAAAAAATTTTTTTTTTTTATTAAAGAATGTTTTTTATATAAAAGAAAAATTATTAAAAATATTTTTAAAAAAAAAATAAATAAAATATATAAATATAATTTTTTTTTTAAAAGAGCTGAAGAATTATCAAATAATGAATTTATTAAAATTTATAAAATTTTAAATAAAAAATAAAAAAAGTGAATTTGGTCTTAATAAAATCTTTAATAAAAAAAGAAGATAAATATATATATATATATTTAAAAAAATTTAATATTAAAATTAATATTACAAATAATAAAAAAAAAATTATTAATTCTGATAAAATTATTTTATATATATCTAATAAAATTAACCTTAAAAAGGCAATTAAAATTATAAAAAAAAAAGAATTATATAATATTATTTTAAATTTAAAACAACCTATTTTAGGAATATCTAATGGGTTACATATTTTGTGTTCTTTTTTTAAAAAAATTAAACTTTTAAATATATTTAAAAATATTATTGTAAAAAAAAATATTAATAATAAAAGAAATATAGGATGGTATAAAATATATCATAATGATGATGAAAAATTATTTTTAAATATAAAAAAAAAAAATTTTTATCAATTTTTTTTAAATAAAAATTATATCCCAATAGGTGCATATTGTATATCACATATTAATAATATAATAACTTGTAGTTCTGGATTAAAAAAAAATAATTTTTATGGTATACAATTTAATCCAGAATTATCAGGATATAATGGCTTTAAATTAATTAATAATTTTTTATTTAAAATTAATTAATAATAATATTATAATATTATGAAAATCAAAAAAAAAAAATATAAATATGGATTTACTACTAAAATTAAATCTAAGACTTTTCCATTGGGATTAAATAAATCAATAATAAAAAAAATTTCTAAAATAAAAAATGAACCTAAATGGATAAAAAAATTAAGAATTAAATCATATAATTATTGGAAAAAAATTAAAAAATATCCAAAATGGGCAAATTTAAATTATAAAAAAATTAATTTTAATTTTATTAGTTATTTTTCTGAAATAATTAAAAAAAAAAAAAAAATAGATAAAAATAAAAATATAATAAAAACATTTTCTAAATTAGGTGTACCTATAAATAAAAAAATTAAAAATCTATCAATAGATTATATTTTTGATTCTAGTAGTATAAAAACAACTTATAATAAAATTTTGAAAAAATATGGAATTATATTTTGTCCTTTTAGTAAAGCAATTAAAAAATATAATAAATTAATTAAAAAATATATGGGTACAGTAGTACCATATAATGATAATTTTTATTCTTCTTTAAATACTTCTGTATTTTCTGATGGTTCTTTTTGTTATATACCTAAAAATATAAAGTGTCCTATAGATTTATCTACATATTTTAGAATAAATAATAATTTAATAGGACAATTTGAAAGAACTTTAATAATAGTAGACGAAAATGCTTCTTTAAGTTATTTAGAAGGTTGTACAGCTCCTATTAGAAATAATAATCAAATACATGCTGCTGTAGTAGAATTAATAGCATTAAAAAATGCTAAAATAAAATATTCAACTATTCAAAATTGGTATCCTGGGAATAAAAAAGGTAAAGGTGGTATATATAATTTTGTTACTAAAAGAGGTTTATGTTATAAAAATGCTAAAATAACTTGGATACAAGTAGAAACTGGTTCATCTATAACATGGAAATATCCTTCTTGTATTTTAAAAGGTAATAATTCTAAAGGTGTATTTAAATCTATTTCTTTAACTAAAAATTATCAACAAATAGATACTGGAAGTAAAATGATACATATAGGAAAAAATACTAAAAGCATTATTATTTCTAAAGCTATATGTACTGATAAATCTATTAATACTTATAGAGGTTTAGTTAAAATTAATAAAAAAGCTATTAATTCTAAAAATTATACTCAATGTGATTCATTATTAATAGGTAATAAGTGTGTATCTTATACTTTACCTTATATTATAAATATGAATAATTCTAAAATAGAGCATGAATCTACTATTTCTAAAATAGAAAAAGAACAAATTTTTTATTGTAATCAAAGAGGATTAAATAATGAAATAGCTATGTCTATAATAGTTAGTGGTTTTAGTACTGAAATTATTAATGAATTACCTTTAGAATTTGTTTTAGAAGCTAAAGAATTATTAAATTTAAAATTAAAAAATAAAGTTGGATAAAAATGTTAAAAATAAATAATTTATATGTTAAAATTAATAATAATTTAATTTTAAAAAATATTAATTTAAATATTAAAAAAAAAGAAATACATATTATAATGGGACCTAATGGATCTGGGAAAAGTACATTATCTAATGTAATAGTAGGTAAACCTAAATATAAAATTATAAAAGGTAATATTTTTTTTTTAAAAAAAAAAATTAATAATTTAGCCCCTAATATTATTTCAAAATTAGGTATTTTTTTATCTTTTCAATATCCAATAGAAATTAATGGTATTACTATGTATAATTATTTAAAATCTATTATAGATTATAAATATAAAAAAAAAAAAGAATCTAAAAAAATATTTAAATTAATAAAAAAAAAATGTAATTTATTAAAAATTAATTTAAAATATTTATCTCGTTATTTTAATGTAGGATTTTCAGGAGGTGAAAAAAAAAAAAATGAAATTTTACAAATTTTATTATTAAAACCCAAATTTGTTATTTTAGATGAAATAGATTCTGGTTTAGATATAGATACTTTAAAATTAATTTTAAATATTATTAATAAATATATTTTAAAAGGAAAAAAATCATTATTAATGATTACACATAATACTAATATTATTAATTATATAAAACCTAATTATATACATATATTATATAAAGGTGAAAAAAAAAAAACTATTAAAAAAAAAAAAAAAAAAATTATAAAATTAATTAATAAATATGGTTATAAAAAAATAATAAATAATGATAATTAAATTATTAAAATTAATTAAAAATAAAAATAAAAGAAAAATATTTAAAATAATTAAAAATTATTATAAAAAAATAAAAAATTTAGATAAATGGAAATTTTCTAAATTTAAAAAATTAATTATTGATAAATATTATTATAAAAAAGAATTTAAAAAAAAAAAAATTATAAAAAAAAATATTAATAATAAAAAATATATATATATATATTTTAAAAATGGTATTTTTTATAAAAAAAAATTTAATTTTTTAAATAAAAAAATTGTTATTAAACAAATATCTATTTTTAATATTAAAAAATATAAATTTTTTTTTAAAAAATTAAATTTTTTTTCTATATATAATATTTTATTTTCATTATTATCTAATAATAAATTATTAATAATAAAAATTAATAATAATAATAATGAATTAAATTTAATATTTAATTTTTTATTTAATTTTAAAAAAAAAAAAAAATTTATTACTAATATAAAAATATTAATAATAATTAATAAAAATAATTTAATAAATATAAAAGAAAAATATATTTTTAAAAAAAAAAATAAAATATTAAATAATTTATTAATATTTATCTTAGTAAAAGAAAATAGTAAAGTTTTTTATTTAAAATATAAAAATAATAATATTTATTTTAAATCTATTAATAATTTATTTATTTATCAAGACTTATTAAGTAAATTTTATTTATATGATTTATATTTAAATGAAAAAATTACTATTAATATAGTAAATATTATTTATTTAAATAATAAATGTTTAACTAAAATTAATGGTATTATATTAACTAATAAAAAACAAATTATAGAAAATTATATATTTATTTATAATAATTATAATTATTGTTATAATAATCAAAAATATATTAATATAAATACTAATAATAGTTATACTATTTTAAATAGTATTACTATTATTAAAAAATATACTAAAAAAAATATTTCATTACAAAATTATAAAATTTTTAATTTATCTAATAAAATTTTTTTTTATTCTAAACCACAATTAAATATCTTTTCTAAAGATATAAAATGTACACATGGGGTAACTATAGGGAAAATAGATAAAAATATAATTTTTTATTTACAAACTAAAGGTATAAAAATTAAAAATTGTAAAATTTTTTTTTTTTTATCTTTTTTAAATAAAATTTTAAAATTAAAATATATAAAAAAACATAAAAAAATAAAAAATAATATAATTAAAAAATTAAAATTTATTTGTAATGATATTAAATAAAAAAAAAAATATAAAAATAAGAAATGAATTTCCTATATTTAAAAAAAAAATAAATGGTTATCCTTTAATTTATTTTGATAATTCATCTACTACACAAAAACCAAAAATATTAATAAAAAAAATAAAATATTATTATTTTAATTTAAATTCTAATGTAAATAGAAATAATACTTTTTTAAATTTTAAAAATTCTTATTATATTAAAAAATGTAGAAAAGAAATAAAAAAATTTATAAATGCTAAAAATTATAAAGAAATAATTTTTACTAAAAGTACTACAGAATCTATTAATTTAATATCTAAAAGTTTAGATTTTTTTTTTAAAAAAAATGATGAAATTATTATTTCTATATTAGAACATCATTCTAATATTTTACCTTGGCAAATTTTATGTTTTAAAAAACAATTAAAATTAAAAATTTTAAAAATTAATAAAAAATTTAATATTTCTATAAAAAAATTAAAATCAAAATTATCTAAAAAAACTAAATTAATAGCTTTAACTCATGTATCCAATGTTTTTGGTACTATTTTACCAATAAAAAAAATAGTTGAAATAGTAAAAAATTATAATAAAGATATTATTATAGTTTTAGATGGTGCTCAATCTATTAGTCATTTTAAAATTAATGTTAAAAAATTAAATATTGATTTTTATGTTTTTTCTGCTCATAAAATTTATGGGCCAACAGGATTGGGTATATTATATGGTAAAAAAAAACTTTTAAATAAAATGAAATGTTATCAATATGGTGGCGGAATGATAAAAAAATATACATATAAAAAATCATATTTTTTAAATATACCTAATAAATTTGAAGCTGGGACATTAAATATATCAGCTATTTTTTCTTTTTTATATATAATAAAATATATTAATAAAATTAATATTAATTATATAAATATATATGAAAATAAAATAACTAATTATTTAAAAAAAAAATTATTAAATAATAAAAAAATTATATTATATAATAAAAATAAAATTAACTCTACTTCTATTATATCTTTTAATATAAAAAATATATATAATTATGATATTGGTAATATGTTAAATAATTATAGTATATATGTAAGAACTGGATATCATTGTGCATTACCATTATTTAAATATTTAAAATTAAAAGGTACTATTAGAATAAGTTTAGGTATATATAATAATATAGAAGAAATAGATAAATTTTATTTTTTTTTATTAAAAATAATTAAGTTATTATATTAATTATTTTTTTTTTTTAAAATTTCTTTTATTTTTTTTTCTTTTATTATTTTTTCAACAAATTTATAAAAATTATTTTTTTTTTTTACCATTTTAATAAATTTTATTTTTTTTTTAATTTGTTTTTTATTTTTCTTCATGGATAGTTCTTTTTCTTAAAATATAATTATATTTTTTTAATCTAATTTTTTTTTTATTATTTTTAATATTTTTAGTAGTGTGATATCTTGATATTTTTTTTTTTTTTTTTTTTTTTTTTTTTTTTTTTTTTTTTTTTTTTTTTTTTTTTTTTTTTTTTTTTTTTTTTTTTTAAAAAAAAAAAAAAAAAAAAAAAAAAAAAAAAAAAAAAAAAAAAAAAATTATAAAATTAATTAATAAATATGGTTATAAAAAAATAATAAATAATGATAATTAAATTATTAAAATTAATTAAAAATAAAAATAAAAGAAAAATATTTAAAATAATTAAAAATTATTATAAAAAAATAAAAAATTTAGATAAATGGAAATTTTCTAAATTTAAAAAATTAATTATTGATAAATATTATTATAAAAAAGAATTTAAAAAAAAAAAAATTATAAAAAAAAATATTAATAATAAAAAATATATATATATATATTTTAAAAATGGTATTTTTTATAAAAAAAAATTTAATTTTTTAAATAAAAAAATTGTTATTAAACAAATATCTATTTTTAATATTAAAAAATATAAATTTTTTTTTAAAAAATTAAATTTTTTTTCTATATATAATATTTTATTTTCATTATTATCTAATAATAAATTATTAATAATAAAAATTAATAATAATAATAATGAATTAAATTTAATATTTAATTTTTTATTTAATTTTAAAAAAAAAAAAAAATTTATTACTAATATAAAAATATTAATAATAATTAATAAAAATAATTTAATAAATATAAAAGAAAAATATATTTTTAAAAAAAAAAATAAAATATTAAATAATTTATTAATATTTATCTTAGTAAAAGAAAATAGTAAAGTTTTTTATTTAAAATATAAAAATAATAATATTTATTTTAAATCTATTAATAATTTATTTATTTATCAAGACTTATTAAGTAAATTTTATTTATATGATTTATATTTAAATGAAAAAATTACTATTAATATAGTAAATATTATTTATTTAAATAATAAATGTTTAACTAAAATTAATGGTATTATATTAACTAATAAAAAACAAATTATAGAAAATTATATATTTATTTATAATAATTATAATTATTGTTATAATAATCAAAAATATATTAATATAAATACTAATAATAGTTATACTATTTTAAATAGTATTACTATTATTAAAAAATATACTAAAAAAAATATTTCATTACAAAATTATAAAATTTTTAATTTATCTAATAAAATTTTTTTTTATTCTAAACCACAATTAAATATCTTTTCTAAAGATATAAAATGTACACATGGGGTAACTATAGGGAAAATAGATAAAAATATAATTTTTTATTTACAAACTAAAGGTATAAAAATTAAAAATTGTAAAATTTTTTTTTTTTTATCTTTTTTAAATAAAATTTTAAAATTAAAATATATAAAAAAACATAAAAAAATAAAAAATAATATAATTAAAAAATTAAAATTTATTTGTAATGATATTAAATAAAAAAAAAAATATAAAAATAAGAAATGAATTTCCTATATTTAAAAAAAAAATAAATGGTTATCCTTTAATTTATTTTGATAATTCATCTACTACACAAAAACCAAAAATATTAATAAAAAAAATAAAATATTATTATTTTAATTTAAATTCTAATGTAAATAGAAATAATACTTTTTTAAATTTTAAAAATTCTTATTATATTAAAAAATGTAGAAAAGAAATAAAAAAATTTATAAATGCTAAAAATTATAAAGAAATAATTTTTACTAAAAGTACTACAGAATCTATTAATTTAATATCTAAAAGTTTAGATTTTTTTTTTAAAAAAAATGATGAAATTATTATTTCTATATTAGAACATCATTCTAATATTTTACCTTGGCAAATTTTATGTTTTAAAAAACAATTAAAATTAAAAATTTTAAAAATTAATAAAAAATTTAATATTTCTATAAAAAAATTAAAATCAAAATTATCTAAAAAAACTAAATTAATAGCTTTAACTCATGTATCCAATGTTTTTGGTACTATTTTACCAATAAAAAAAATAGTTGAAATAGTAAAAAATTATAATAAAGATATTATTATAGTTTTAGATGGTGCTCAATCTATTAGTCATTTTAAAATTAATGTTAAAAAATTAAATATTGATTTTTATGTTTTTTCTGCTCATAAAATTTATGGGCCAACAGGATTGGGTATATTATATGGTAAAAAAAAACTTTTAAATAAAATGAAATGTTATCAATATGGTGGCGGAATGATAAAAAAATATACATATAAAAAATCATATTTTTTAAATATACCTAATAAATTTGAAGCTGGGACATTAAATATATCAGCTATTTTTTCTTTTTTATATATAATAAAATATATTAATAAAATTAATATTAATTATATAAATATATATGAAAATAAAATAACTAATTATTTAAAAAAAAAATTATTAAATAATAAAAAAATTATATTATATAATAAAAATAAAATTAACTCTACTTCTATTATATCTTTTAATATAAAAAATATATATAATTATGATATTGGTAATATGTTAAATAATTATAGTATATATGTAAGAACTGGATATCATTGTGCATTACCATTATTTAAATATTTAAAATTAAAAGGTACTATTAGAATAAGTTTAGGTATATATAATAATATAGAAGAAATAGATAAATTTTATTTTTTTTTATTAAAAATAATTAAGTTATTATATTAATTATTTTTTTTTTTTAAAATTTCTTTTATTTTTTTTTCTTTTATTATTTTTTCAACAAATTTATAAAAATTATTTTTTTTTTTTACCATTTTAATAAATTTTATTTTTTTTTTAATTTGTTTTTTATTTTTCTTCATGGATAGTTCTTTTTCTTAAAATATAATTATATTTTTTTAATCTAATTTTTTTTTTATTATTTTTAATATTTTTAGTAGTGTGATATCTTGATATTTTTTTTTTTTTTTTTTTTTTTTTTTTTTTTTTTTTTTTTTTTTTTATTTTTTTTTTTTTTTTTTTTTTTTTTTTTTTTTTTTTTTTTATTTTTTTTTTGTTCTATGCATTCTAATATAATTTTCTTTCTATTTTTTGATTTAGCCATTTTTTTTAATATTTAAAATATTATTTAATCCTTTTTTTTTTATTAATCTTATAGTATAAGCACATACTTTTAATTTCACCCATTTTTTTTTTTGTATATTATAAAATCTTTTTTTAATAAAATTTATTTTAAACCATTTTTTTGTTTTAATATTAGAATGAGATTTTTTATTACCTGATATAGATTTTTTATTTGTTATTTCACATATTTTAGACATAATAATAATAAATTACTAATTAATAATAATATAATAATAATATATATATAATGAAAAATAATCAAAAAAAAATTATTATTCCAGAATATGGTAGAAATATACAAAAATTGGTAGAATATACATTAAAAATTGATAATAAAAAAAAAAGAAAAAAAAATTATAAATTTATATTAAATTTAATGAAATTAATTAATAATAATAATAATAATAATTATTTTTTAAATAAAAATTTAAATTTTAAAATTAAATTATTATATCAATTATATTTAATATCTAATATGAAAATAAAAGAGTTTGATTCTTTATTTAAGAAAGTAAAAATTAATAATATAAAAAAAAAAAAATTAAAATATCCATCTAAAAATTATATTAAATTTAAATATTATGGTAAAATAATACAAGATATAATTAATAATTATATTATTAATATAAAAAATAAAAAAAAAAAAAAAAAAATTTTAAAAATAATAATAGAATTAATGAAAAAAAAATATATAAAATGGAATAATAAATATAATGTTAATAATTATATTATTTTTAAAGATATTAAAATAATATCAAATAATAAATTAGATATTATTAAAGAATATAAAAATATTTAAATATAATTTTTTTTTAAAAATAAAATTATTATTATTTAAATGGGTGGTTAGCTCAGTTGGTTTAGAGCATTTGCCTTACAAGCAAAAGGTCACTAGTTCGAATCTAGTATCACCCATATATTTTTTTTTAAAAAAAATTATATTTTTTTTTTAAAAAAAAATAAAATGTTAATTAAAAATATTGAAGAAATAAAATTACTTAAAAAAAGTTCTATTTTAACTTCAAAAACATTAGGTATATTATCTTTATATATAAAACCTGGTATTAATTTATCTAAATTAGATAAAATAGCTTATGAATATATTTTAGATAATGGTGGTAGACCTGCCTTTTTAGGATTATATAATTTTCCTAATACAATTTGTACTTCTGTAAATAATGAAATAGTACATGGAATACCTAGAAATAATTTTTTTTTAAGAAATGGTGATATTATATCAATAGATTGTGGTGTATTAATGAATAAATATTATGGTGAACATGCATATACTTTTAAAGTAGGAAATATTTCTAAAAAAAAAAAAAAATTATTAAAATGTACATTAAAAGCTTTATATTTAGGAATTAAAGAATGTAAAATAGGTAATAAAATAGGTAATATAGGATATATAATTAATAAATATATAAAAAAAAAAGGATTTAAAATTGTAAAAAATTTAGGGGGACATGGTATAGGTAAAAAAGTACATGAAAACCCTTATATACCTAATTATGGTCTTAAAAAAGATGGTATTTTTTTACAAAATGGGATGGTTTTATCTATAGAACCTATAGTTAATGAAGGAACAAGTAAAACTAAAATAGATAAAGATAAATGGACTTATTTAACTAAAGATAATTCATTATCTGCACATTATGAACATAATATAGCAATTTTAAATAATAAAATTTATTTATTATCTACTTTTAGATATATTAAAAAAAATAATATAAAATTTTAAATTTAAATAAAATGCCTACTATTCAACAAATAATTAAAAATAAAAGAAAAAAAAATAAAAAAATAAATAAATCCCCGGCTTTAAAAAAAGCTCCTCAAAAAAGAGGAGTATGTTTAAAAGTATATACTACTACACCTAAAAAACCAAATTCAGCTTTAAGAAAAGTAGCTAGAGTAAAATTAACTAATAAGTATATTGTTAATGCTTATATAAAAGGTGAAGGGCATAATTTACAAGAACATTCAATGGTTTTAATAGAAGGTGGAAAAGTAAAAGATTTGCCAGGAGTAAAATACCATATAATACGTGGTACTTTAGATACAGAAGGTGTAAAAAATAGAAAAAAAAGTAGAAGTAAATATGGTACTAAATTAAATAAAAAAGATGAGAAAAAAAAATAAAATAATAAATAAATATAAAAATAAAAATATTTATACTGATTATAAATATAATGATAAAATAATAGATATTTTTATTAATTATTTAATGAAAAATGGTAAAAAATATTTAGCTTATAAAATATTTTATAAAACTTTAAAAGTAATAGAAAATAAATATAAAAAAAAAAAAAAAAAAATTTTACCTTTAAATATTTTTAAAAAATCATTAAAAAATATATCTCCTAAAATAGAAATTAAAAATAGAAAAATAGGTGGTACAACTTATAATATCCCTATAAAAATAGGTGAAAAAAAAAAACAATATTTAGCAATTAAATGGTTAATTTTTTTTTCTAAAAAAAGAAAAGAATATGGAATGTTTAATAAATTAGCTAATGAAATTATTTCTGCTTATAACGGTATAGGTAATTCTATAAAAAAAAAAAATGAAATACATAAAATAGCAGAATCTAATAAAGCTTTTTCTCATTTTAAATTTTAAATATTTTTTTATAAAATTAAATTTTAATAAAAAAAATGAATAAATTAAAATATACAAGAAATATAGGTATAGTAGCTCATATTGATGCAGGAAAAACTACTACAACTGAAAGAATTTTATTTTATTCTGGTATAAATCATAAAATAGGAGAAGTACATGAAGGTAATGCAACTATGGATTGGATGATACAAGAACAAGAAAGAGGGATTACTATAACATCAGCTGCTACTAGATGTAAATGGATATATAATGATAAAAAATATTATATAAATATAATAGATACACCAGGACATGTAGATTTTACTGTTGAAGTTGAAAGATCATTAAGAATATTAGATGGGATGGTAGTATTATTTAGTTCAGTAGATGGTGTAGAACCACAATCTGAAACAGTTTGGGAACAAGCTAATAAATATAAAATTCCTAGAATAGGTTATGTAAATAAAATGGATAGAAAAGGAGCTAATTTTTTAAAAGTTTGTAAACAAATTAAAAATAAATTAAAAAGTAATCCTATTATAATACAAATACCATTAGAAAAAAAAGATAAATTTATAGGGGTAATAGATTTAATATTAGAAAAATATATAATATGGGAAGAAAAAAATTATGGTATGAAATATTATATTAAAAAAATACCAAAAGAAAATAAAAAAAAAATAAAAAAATATAAAATAAAATTATTAGAAACATTATCAGAATATGATGATGAAATTATGAATAATTTTTTATCTAAAAAAAAAATTAATAAAAATAAAATAATATCAGTTATTAAAAATGAAACTATAAAATTAAATATAGTACCTATGTTATGTGGATCTTCTTTTAAAAATAAAGGTGTACAAACTTTATTAAATTATATATGTATGTTTTTACCATCACCTTTAGAATCTAAAGAAATAATAGGTATTAATACTTTAAATAAAGATAAATATTTAATAAAACCTGATAAAAAATCTTTTTATTGTTCTTTAGTATTTAAAATTACAACTAATAAATTTGTAGGTAAATTAGTTTTTATAAGAGTTTATTCAGGAACTTTAAATGTAGGTGATTATGTTTATAATACTAGAACTAATAAAAAAGAAAAAATATCTAGAATGTATCAAATGCATGCTAATAAACAAATACCTATAAATAAAATTTTTGCTGGCGATATTTTTGCTGGGGTAGGTTTAAAAAATATTAAAACAGGTGATACATTATGTAATGAAAATAATCCTATTTTTTTAGAAAAAATTAATTTTCCTAAACCAGTAATGGGTATAGCTATAGAACCTAAATATAAAACAGAAATAGATAAAATGAATATAGCATTATCTAAAATAATAGAAGAAGATCCAACATTTAATATTAAAATAGATAATAAAACTAATCAAATGATAATTTATGGTATGGGAGAATTACATTTAGATATTATTATTGATAGAATAAAAAGAGAATTTAATGTAGAAATTAATAAAGGTAATCCTAAAGTAGAATATAAAGAAAAAATAACTAATAAAATAAAACATAGAGAAATTTATAAAAAACAAACTGGAGGTAGAGGTAAATTTGCTGATATTTTATTTATATTGGACCTGCTGAATATAATAAAAAAGGATTAAATTTTGTTAATAAAGTTAAAGGTGGTAATATACCTAAAGAATTTATTACTTCTATTAAGAAAGGTTTTATTTATTCTATGAAAGTAGGTCCTTTATTAGGGTATGAATTAGAATCTATGGAAATAATTTTATTAGATGGTTCTTATCATACTGTAGATTCAGATTCATTATCTTTTGAAATAGCTGCTAAAAATGGGTTTAAAAATTCTTCTAAAAAAACTAATCCTATTCTTTTAGAACCTATAATGAAATTAGAAGTTATATGTAAAAATAATAATTTAGGTAATATAGTAAGTGATATAAATAAAAGAAGAGGAATTATAAAAAATATAATAGATAAAACAAATAATAAATTAATAAAAGCTTTAGTACCTTTATCTGAAATGTTTGGTTATGTTACAGTTTTAAGAACATTATCTTCTGGTAGTGCTAATTATAATATGAGTTTTTATGATTATAATGAAGTACCTAAAAATATTTTAAATAATATTATTGAAAATAAAATTTAAAAAAAAATGAATAAAAATATAAAAATAAAATTGAAATCATATGATTATATTTTATTAGAAAAATCTATAAAAAAAATTATTAAATCAGTTTTATTAACAGGTGTAACTATAAATGGCCCTATTCCTTTACCTACTAAAAAAAAAATTTTTACTGTATTAAGATCCCCACATGTACATAAAAAATCTAGAGAACAATTTGAATTATCTTATCATATAAGATATTTAGAAATATTAAATTCTAATACTAATACTATAAATGAATTAATGAAATTAGAATTAGCAAGTGGGGTAGAAGTAAAAATAAAAATATAAATAAAAATAAATGATTAAAATAATAGGAATAAAAATAAAAATGATAAGCATTTTTATAAAACATAAAATATATCCTTGTACTATTATTTATTCTAATTCATGTAAAATAGTAAAAAAAACTAAAAATATTTATTTATTATTTTATGGATTTAAAAAAAAAATAAATAAACCATTAAAAGGATTATTTAATAAATATAAAACTAATTATTATTCTAATATAATAGAATTAAATAATTTATCAAAAAAAGAATTAAATTTTTTAAAAAATAGAAAAGAAATAAATATTAATATATTTAATATAGGAGATAAAGTAGATATAACAGGTTATTCAATAGGTAAAGGATTTCAAGGAGTAGTAAAGAGACATAATTTTTCAGGAGTAGGTGGGAAAACACATGGACAACATAATAGATTAAGATCACCTGGGTCAATAGGTGCTGGTACTTATCCTGCTAAAGTTATTAAAGGATTAAAAATGGCTGGTAGAATGGGTAATAAAAAAGTGACTATTAAAAAATTAAAAATTTTAGATATTGATATTAAAAATAATTTATTATTAATAAATGGTTCAGTACCAGGTAAAAAAAATAATTATTTAATAATAAAAAAATGAAAAATAATTTAATAATTTTAAATAAAATTAATTTTTTTAAAAAAAATATAAATTATTTTAAAAAAATAAATAATTTTAAAAATAATAATCATATTATATATTTATATGTAAAAAGTTATTTAAATGCTAAAAGATTAGGTAATAGTAAAACTAAAGAAAGAAGTGAAGTAAAAGGTAGTACTAGAAAAATACAAAAACAAAAAGGAACAGGAAATGCTAGAAAAGGAGATATTAAAAATCCTTTATTTAAAGGTGGTGGAAGAGTATTTGGACCTAAAAAAAGAAATTATAAAATAAAAATAAATAAAAAAATATATAAATATATAAAAAAAATTTTATTTTGTAATAAAATTTTAAATAATAAAATTTTTTTTTTAAAAAAATTTAATTTTTTATCTCATAAAACAAAATATTTTATTAATTTTTTCCTAAAAAAAAAAATTAAAATAAATAATAAAAAAAAAAAGATTTTAATAATAACTGATAAAATATATAATAAATTATTACTTGCTTCAAGAAATTTAAAAAATATTAATATTAATTGGATTAATAATATTAATTTATATAAACTATTAATATCTGATTATGTAATAATAATAGGTAATAATATACATATATATATTTATAATATAATAAAAAAAAAATGAAATTATTTATTTATCCTTTAAAAACTTTTAAAACTTTTTTTTTATATAAAAAATTTTATATTTGTACTTTTATTTTAACTAAAAAAGGTTTTAATAAAATACAATTAAAAAAATATTTTTATATAAATTATTTTGTTAAAATAAAAAAAATAAATATTATTAAAGTTAAAAAAAAAAAAAAAAATAAATATAATAATAATAAAATAATAAAAGGTAAAATTAAATATATAACAAAAATAATTATAAAATTTAATAAAGATAAATATAGTAAAAAATTTATTATAAAACAAAATAAAAAAAATGAATAAAAAATTAATTTTTGGTAAATGTAAAAAAAGTGGTAGAAATAATAAAGGAAGAATAACAGTAAAATATAGAGGAGGGGGTCATAAAAAAAAATATAGAATAATAGATTATAAAAGAAATAAATTTAATATAAAAGCTATTGTTAAAACAATAGAATATGATCCTAATAGATCATCTTATATTTCATTATTATATTATTTAGATGGTGTAAAAAAATATATTTTAGCTATAAAAGGTTTAAAATTAGGGAATATAATAATATCATCTAAAAATAAATCATCTTTAAATTTAGGAGATTCAGCACCTTTATTTAAAATTCCTTTAGGTACTATAATATGTTGTATAGAAAATATTCCTGGTAAAGGGGCTATTTATTCTAGAAGTGCTGGTACTTATGCCAAAATTATATCTAAAGATAATAAATATGCTATAATAAAATTATCTTCTAATGAAAAAAAAATGATTTTATTAAATTGTATGGCTACTATAGGTAGTATATCTAATAGTAATCATAAATTTAAAAAATTAAAAAAAGCTGGGATGAATAGATGGTTAGGTAAAAGACCTAGAACAAGAGGGGTTGCCATGAATCCTATTGATCATCCTATGGGAGGTGGGGAAGGAAAAGCCTCAGGGGGACATCCAAAAAATAAAAAAGGAATATATTCAAAAGGTTTTAAAACACGTAAAAAAAAAAAAAAATCTTCAAAATTAATTTTAAATAAGAAATAATATGCCTAGATCTTTAAAAAAAGGACCGTATGTAAATTATAAATTATTAAAAAAAATAAGAAAAAATAATTTAAATTTAAAAAATAAAAATAATATTAAAACATGGTCTAGATCTTCAGTTATTATACCTGAATTTATAGGTAATACAATTTTAGTACATAATGGTAAACAATTTATACCTGTATTTATAACTGAAGAAATGGTAGGTTATAAATTAGGTGAATTTTCACCTACTAGAATTTTTAGAAGTCATTCTACTAGTAATAAAAATAAAAAAAAATAATATAAAAAAAAATGGGTAAAAGAAAAAAAAATAAATCTATTATAATAAAAAAAAATAAAAAAAAAAAATATTATTCTATAATTAAAAATTCTAAAATTTCACCTAGAAAAATTAGACCTTTAATAAAAATATTAAAAGGTAAAAATGTTTTTAATGCTATAGAAATATTAAAAAATTATGTTAGTTATAAAAAATCTAAAATTTTAATTAATTTAATTTTATCTTCAATTTCTAATTATAGATTAAAAAATAAAAATAAAAATAATGAAAAATCTTTATATATATATAATATTATAGTAAATAGTTCTGGAATTATTAAAAGAACTATATTTGCCCCTCAAGGTAGATTAAATAAAATAAGAAAAAGATTAAGTTTAATTAAAATAGAAATAAAAAACAAATAATTTTTTTAAAAAAAAAAAAAATGGGTCAAAAATCAAATCCTATAGCAAATAGATTAGGTATAATTTTTGGATGGAAATCTTTATGGGTTAATAATTATAATTTATATGTAAATGAAGATTATTTAATTAGAAATTATATTAATAATAGATTTATTAATAAATATTGTATTTCTTCTATTCTTATAGAAAGAATTAGAAATAAAACAATTATTACTATATGTACTTCTAAACCTGCTATAGTAATAGGTAAAAAAGGTAAAGAAGTAAATTTTTTAAGAAAAAAAATAAAAGAAATTATAATTGATAATTATAATGAAAATTTTTATTTTTTAAAAAATAAAATTTATATAAAAAATATTTTTATATATATAAATATAATAGATATTTTAAATCCAGAAATTGATTCTTTATTAGTAGCTAAAAATATATGTAGACAAATAGAAAGTAGAATATCTTATAAAAGAGCGATTAAATTATCTATTATTACTGCTATTAAAAAAAAAATAAAAGGAATAAAAATAAAAATATCTGGTAGATTAAATGGAGCTGAAATGGCTAGAACAGAAACTTATAAAAAAGGTATTATTAAATTATCAACTTTTAGATCTAATATAGATTATAGTTTTTATGAAGCTAATACTAAATATGGTAAAATAGGTATTAAAGTATGGATAATGAAAGGTGAAATATATGAAATTAAAAAAGATTTTACTAAATTTTATAAAAGTTTTTTTAAAAAAAATGATAATTTTAAATTTTTTATAAATAAAAAAAAAAATGTCAAAAAAAATAAAAAAAAAATATACTAAAAAACAAAAAGGTAGAATGAAAGGATATTCTAAAAGAGGAAATAAATTATTTTTTGGTCAATATGGTATACAATCTATAGATAAACCTAAATATATAACTGAAAATCAAATAGAAGCTGCTAGGGTAGCTTGTACAAGATATATGAAAAGAGAAGGTAAATTATATATTAATATTAATCCTGATAAACCTATAACTAAAAAACCACAAGAGGTAAGAATGGGTAAAGGTAAAGGTAATGTAGAATATAATGTAGCAGTTGTTAAACCAGGTAGAATTTTATTTGAAATAAGTGGAGTATCTAAAAAAATAGCTATTGAAGCTTTAAGATTAGGTTCTCAAAAATTACCTATTAAAATTAAATATGTATTTTACAATGATTTTTTTTAAATTTATTTATAATGAAAAATAAAAAAAAAAAAAAAAAAGGTATTATAATAAGTGATAAAATGAATAAAACTAGAATTGTATTAAATAATATTAAAGTAAAACATAAAAAATATTTAAAAACTATTTTTAGAAAAAAAAAATATTATGTACATGATGAAAAAAATATTTCTAAAAAAGGAGATTTTGTAGAAATATTTCAAACTAGACCTTTAAGTAAAAAAAAATTTTGGGTTATTAATAAAATAATAAAAAATAAAAAATAAAAAAAAATGTTACAACAAGAATCAAGATTAAAAGTAACTGATAATAGTGGAGCTAAAGAAGTTTTATTAATAAGAATTTTAGGAGGATCAAATAAAAAATATGCTAGTATTGGAGATTTAATAGTAGTAACTGTAAAAAAGAATTTTTTAAAAAGTAATATTAAAAAAGGAGAAATATATAAAGCTATAATAGTAAGAGTAAAAAAAAAAAAAAAAAGATTAGATGGAACTTATATATCTTTTGATGATAATGCTTGTATTTTATTAAATGATAATAAAGAAATTAAAGGAACTAGAATATTTGGGCCAGTAGCAAAAGAATTAAGATATAAAGGATATATGAAAATTATTTCTTTATCTAATTATGTAGTATAAGTTAAATTTTTAATATTTTTAAAATAAAAAAAAATGTTTAAATTAAAAAAAGGAGATAAAATAATAATAATAGCAGGTAAAAATAAAGGTAAAAAAGGTAAAATTATTAAAATTTTAAATAAAAAAAAAAAAGTTTATATAAAAAATATAAATTTTATTAAAAAACATATTAAAAAAAAAAATATAAATAAAAAAGAAAAAGGTAAAATAATATTAAAAGAATCAAAAATAGATATTTCTAATGTAGCTATAGAAGATCCTAAATTAAAATGTTCTACTAAGATTAAGATTAAAAAATTAAATAATGGTAATAAAATAAGAATATGTAAAAAATCTAATACAATTTTAGTAGAAAAAAAAAAAATAAAAAAAAAATAAATTATGTATATACCTAGATTAAAAAAAAATTATAAAAATAATATTATTAATTTATTAATTAAAAAATTTAAATATAAAAATATTATGCAAGTACCTAAATTAATAAAAATTGTTATTAATATAGGAGTAGGAATAGCTATTAAAAATAAAAAATATTTATTTGATACTATGAAAGATTTAAAATTAATAACTGGACAAAAATCTATTTATAGATTATCTAAAAAAGATGAAGCAGGTTTTAAATTAAGAAAAGGTACACCTATAGGTTGTATGGTAACTTTAAGGGAAAATATAATGTATGAATTTTTAGATAGACTAATATCAGTAGCTTTACCTAGATCTAAAGATTTTAATGGTATAAAAGATAATAGTTTTGATGGTAGAGGTAATTATAATTTAGGTATAAAAGAACATATAATATTTCCAGAAATTAATTTTGATAAAGTAAAAAGAATTTATGGTATGAATATAAGTATTGTAACTAGTACTAATAAAGATAATGAAGCTAAATATTTATTAATATATTTAGGATTACCATTTAAAAATAAAAATATATATGGCAAAAGAATCAATAAAATCTAGACAAAAAAAAAAAAAAAAATTATTTATAAAATATAATAAAAAAAGAAAATTATATATTAAAAAAAAAAAATATTTAGATTTACAAAAAATACCTAAAAATGCTTCTATTGTAAGATTAAAAAATTTATGTAAAATAACAGGTAGATCAAGAGGTTATATAAGATTTTTTGGTATATCACGTATAGAATTTAGAAGATTAGCTTCTAATGGCTTAATACCAGGTATTAAAAAATCAAGTTGGTAAATTAAAAAAAAATGGATAATTTAAGTAATTATTTAACTTTAATAAGAAATGCATGTAGAGTTAAACATTCTTATGTAAAAGTTAATTATTTAAAAATAAGTTATAATATAACTAAAATATTATATAAAAAAAATTATATAAAAAGTTATAAAGTATATAAAAAAAAAAAAAAAATTATAATATATTTAAAATATATTAATAATTATTCAGTTATAAAAGTTATTAAAAGAATAAGTAAACCAAGTTTAAGAAAATATATAAAATATAAAAAAATTTTAGATATTTTAAATGGATATGGTATATCTATAATATCTACTTCTAAAGGAATAATGACAGGTAATGAAGCTAAAATTAATAAAATAGGTGGTGAAATTTTATGTATTGTTTATTAAAAAATATAAATTTTAAAAAATGTCAAGAATAGGTAAAAAATATATTATTATACCTAATAATGTAAATATTTATTTTAAAAAAAAATATATATACGTAAATGGTAAATTAGGAATTTTAAAAGAAAAAATTAATAATAATATTAAAATAAAAATTAATAATAATAAAATTTATTTTTTTAATAAAAAAAAAGAAGAAAAAAAATATAAAAGTTTACATGGTTTATATAGAATGTTAATATATAATATGATAATAGGTGTTAAAAAAGGATTTAATAAAAAATTAGAATTAGTAGGTGTAGGATATAAAGCAGAAGTATATAATAATGGGAAAATTTTAAAATTAAATTTAGGGTTTTCTCATGAAATAATAATAAAATTTTGTAAATTTATTAATATAAGTATTTTAAATATAAAAAGTAATAATACTATTATTAATGTATTTAGTATAAATAAACAATTATTAGGTATAGTAGTATCTAAGATAAGATCTATTAAAAAACCAGATCCATATAAAGGAAAAGGGATAAGATATAAAAATGAAAAAATAATTTTAAAAAAAGGTAAAACAGTATGAAAAAAAAAAATAAAAATATACCTAGAATATCAATATTTAGAAGTAATAAAGAAATATATGTACAAATAATAGATGATATTAAAAATAATACTATTTTATCATATTCTTCTATTAAAGAAAAAAAAAAAAAAAAAAAAAAAAAAAAAAAATAAAAAAAAAAAAAAAAAAAAAAAAAAAAAAAAAAAAAAAAAAAAAAAAAAAAAAATAACTAAATCTGAAATGTCAAAAATAATAGGTAAAAAAATAGCTATTAAAATGATTAAAAAAAAAATAAAAAAAGCTTACTTTGATAGAAAAGGTTATATTTATCATGGTAGAATTAAATATTTAATAGAATCAATGAAAAAAAATGGTATTATTATTTAATAAATAATTAATATTTTAAAAAAAAATGTTTTATTTTAAAAAAAAAAATTTTATTAATCCTAATAATTTAAAATTAAAAGAAAAAATTGTTAAAATTAAAAGAGTATGTAAAGTTACTAAAGGTAGAAGATATTTTAGTTTTAGTACTATAATAGTAGTAGGAAATAATAATGGTATAATAGGTTATGGAATGGGTAAATCTAAAGATATTTCAGATTCTATTTATAAATCTAGTGAGAAAGCTAAAAAAAAATTAATTAAAATACCTATTTATAATGATACTATTCCACATGAACAAAAATTTAAATATTGTAATACTAAAATATTTTTATATCCAGCTTATAAAGGTACAGGAGTAATAGCAGGGGGATCAGCTAGAGTAGTTTTTGAATTAGCTGGTATAAAAAATATTTTATCTAAATTAAGAGGTTCATCTAATGTATATAATTGTGTAAAAGCTACTTATTATGCTTTAAAAGAATTAATTTTTTTTAATGAAAAAATAAAATTTTTAAAATAAAAAATGGTTAAATTAATATTAAAACCTAAAAAAGGTTCTATAAAAAAAAAAAAAAGATTAGGTAGAGGTATAGGTACTGGTAAAGGTAGAACTTGTGGTAGAGGTCATAAAGGACAAAAATCTAGATCAGGATATTCTAAAAAAATAGGGTTTGAAGGTGGCCAAACTCCTTTTTATAAAAAAGTACCTAAATTTGGATTTAAAAAAAAAAAAAAAAAATATAATATATTGAATATTAAAAATATTCAAAATATTATTGATAATAATAAAATTAAAAAAAAAAAAATAGATAAAAAATTATTAATTAATTTAAAAATTTTAAGTAAAAAAAATAAAAAAAAATTAAAAATATTATCTATGGGGAATTTAAAACAAAAAATTATTATATATGCTAATAAATTTAGTAAAAAAGCATATAAAAAAATAAAAAAAAATGGTAGTAAAATTAAAATTTTAAATTAAATAATAATATATATATTATATGATTAAACAAAAAAATATAGAATTAGAAGGTATAGTAATAGAAGCATTACCTAATGCTATGTTTAGAGTAAAATTAAAAAATAATAATATAATAATAGGACATATATCAGGTAAAATTAGAAGAAATTATATTAAAATATTACCAGGTGATAAAGTAAAAATAGAAATGTCACCTTATGATAATAAAAAAGGTAGAATTAAATATAGATTTTAAAATTTTAAAAAATGAAAAAAGTAGTATCTTTAAAAAAGAGAAGTAAAAATTGTAAAATTGTTAAAAGAAAAGGGATATTAAGAATAATTAATAAAATAAATCCTAGATTTAAACAAAAACAAAGTTAATTTATAAAAAATGGCTATAATATCTGGTATAAATATACCTAATAATAAAAGTATAATAATTGCATTAACTTATATATATGGTATTGGTAAAAGTTTATCTAAAAAAATATTATTATTAAATAATATAGATATAAATAAAAAAACTAAAAATTTAAATAATAAAGAATTAAATAATATTAATAATTATATAAATAATAATTTAAAAGTAGAAGGTGAATTACGTTCAGAAGTACAGTTTAATATAAAAAAATTAAAAGATATACGTTGTTATAGAGGGATAAGACATCAAAAAAGATTACCTTTAAGAGGGCAAAAAACAAAAAATAATTCTAGAACTAGAAAAGGTAAAAAGAAAACTGTAGCTAATAAAAAAAAAGTTATTAAATAATAAAATATAAAATATGGAAAAAATAAATAAAAAAAAAATAAATAAAAAAAAAATAAATAAAAAAAAAATAAAAAAAAATATATATTATGGGGATATATATATACATTCTACATTTAATAACATTATAATATCTTTAACTGATAAAATAGGCAATGTTTTAGCTTGGGCTTCTTCTGGTAAAATGAAATTTAAAGGATCTAAAAAAAATACTCCATTTGCTGGTCAAATAACAGCACAAAATATTATAGATAAATGTTTATTATTAGGTATTAAAAAAGTAGATATAATAATAAAAGGACCGGGTGCAGGTAGAGATTCAGCTATTAGAACTATTAGTAATAATGGTATAAATATTTTATCTATTAAAGATAGAACACCTTTACCACATAATGGTTGTAGACCACCTAAAAAAAGAAGAATTTAAATTTAATAAAAAATTAAATAATATGGCTAGATATTTAGGACCTAGAAATAAAATTTCTAGAAAATTTGGTGTATATATATGTGGTAATAAAAAATATTTTGAAAGAAAAAAATATCCACCTGGACAACATGGTTTATTAAGGAAAAGAATAAGTAAAAAATCTTATTATTCTATTCAATTATTAGAAAAACAAAAAGTTAAATATATGTATGGTATATTAGAAAAACAATTTAAAAGAATGTTTAATATAGTATCAAAAAAAAAAGGTATAACAGGAGATTTATTATTACAAATGTGTGAATCTAGATTAGATAATGTAGTTTATAGAATAGGTTATACTGTATCTAGATTTTCTGCTAGACAATTAGTAACTCATAAACATATTAAGGTTAATAATAAAATTGTTAATATACCATCATTTAATATTAAAATAGGAGATATAATATCTTTAAAAGAAAAAATGAAAAAAAATATTAATATTATAAATTCATTATCAATAAGAAAAAATTTAATAAAAGATTGGTTAAAATGGAAAGAAGATATTATGTCAGCAGAATGTTTAAAATTACCTAATATAAATGATATAGATATAAAAATTAATACTCAATTAATAGTAGAATTATATTCTAAATAATAAAATGAATAAATTTAAAATTTTAATTTTAAAAAATAATTTTGAATTAGGATTATTTAAAATTTATCCAATATATACTGGTTATAGTATTACCATAGGTAATACTATAAGAAGAGTATTATTATCTTCTTTATATGGTTATTCAATAAGTTATTTTAAAATAAATAATATAATACATGAATTTTCTTATATAAAAGGTATTATAGAAGATGTAACAGAAATAACTTTAAATTTAAAAAAAATTAAATTTAAAATTAAAAATAAAAAAAAAAAAAAAGATAAAGAAATAATAAATATAAATATTAATAATAAAAAAAATAAAGTATATGCAGGAGATATTGAAAATTTTACAAATTATTTTGAAGTAATTAATAAAAATTTAATTATTTGTAATAAAGATGAATCTATTAATTTTAATATTACTATAATAATAGAAAAAGGTAAAGGATATATACCATCTGAAGAAAAAAAAAAATATGAAGATTTTATACCTATAGATTCAATTTATACTCCTATTTTAAAAGTTTCTTTTAAAGAAAAATATTATAAAAAAAATTTAGAAATTTTAAAAATAAAAATATTAACTAATGGTTCTATTAGTCCTATAAAATCTTTAATAAAAGCATCTAAAATTTTAATAAAAATATTTAATATTTTTTCTAAAAAAAAAAAATATTTAATATATAAAAAAATTAAAAATTTAAAAGAATATGATATAAAAATACTTAAAATAAAAAAATTATTAAATACTAAATTAAGTAATGAAAAATTTTCAGTTAGAACTATAAATTGTTTAAATAAAAATAAAATTTATAAATGGAAAGATTTAGTTATTTTAACTAAATCTGATTTATTAAAAATTAAAAATTTTGGTAAAAAATCTTTTAAAGAATTAATTAATAAAATGAATAAGAAAAAATTAAATTTTAAAATGAATATAAAAAAATATAATTAATTAAATAATGAAACATTATAAAAATAAAAAAAATTTAAGTAGAAAATATTCACATAAAAAGATTATGTTATCTAATATGTCTAATTCATTAATTATATATAAATCTATATATACTACTTTACGTAAAGCAAAAGAATTACAAAAATATATAGAACCTATTTTAAATAAATTAAAAAAAAATAATTTACATAATAAAAGATTAATTTTCAATAAATTAAGAAATAAAAAAGTAGTAAAAATATTATTTAAAGATATTTTAAAAAAAATAAATAATAGAAAAGGTGGTTATACTAGAATTTTAAAAGTAGGGTATAGAAAAGGTGATTCTTCTATTATGTCTATTATTCAATTAGTAGATTTTTTTAAATATAAAAAATGAATATTAAAAATATTAAATTAAAAAGTTATAATTTTAAAAAAGAAAATAATAAAATATATAAAAAATGGATTTTAAATAAATATTTTAATTCTAAATATAATAAAAATAAAAAAAATTTTTTTTTATTATTACCACCACCTAATATTACTGGGGATTTACATGTAGGTCATATTTTAACATGTACAATATTAGATATTTTAGCTAGAATATATAGAATGATTGGTTATAATGTATGTTGGATACCAGGTACTGATCATGCTTCTATAGCAACAGAAATTAAAATAATAAAAGAATTAAAAAATAATGGTATTAATATAAATAAATTAAGTAAAAAAAAATTTTATAAATATTTATTAAAATGGTCTAAAAAATATAATAAAATAATAATAGATCAATTAAAAAATATAGGATGTTCATGTGATTGGAATAGATATTTTTTTACTATGGATAAAAAATCATATAAATCAGTAATTAAAGTTTTTATTTTTTTATATAAAAAAAAAATGATATATAAAAAAAAGAAAATAGTAAATTGGGATACTTATGTAAAAACAACAATATCAGATGAAGAAATAATATATAAAATTAAAAAAAATTATTTATATTATATAAAATATTTTACAGAAGATAAAAAAAATTATTTAATAGTAGCTACTACTAGACCAGAAACAATATTTGGTGATACCGCTATATGTGTAAATCCTAATGATAAAAGATATAAACATATTATAAATAAAAAATTAAAATTAAGAATACCTATAGTAAATAGATTAATACCAATAATAACTGATATATCTGTAGACCCAAAATTTGGATCAGGATGTATAAAAATTACTTCTGCTCATGGTAATGAAGATTTTAATATATATAAAAAAGAAAAAAAAAAATCAAAATTAAAAATAATAAATATTTTAAATGATGATGGTACATTAAACAATAAATGTATGTTTTTTAAAGGTAAAGATAGATTTTATGTAAGAAAAAAAATTTTTTTACTTTTAAAAAAATTAGGTTTTTTAATTAAAAAAGAAAAAATTTTAAGTAAAATATCTTTTTCCGATAGATCTAATACAATAATAGAAAATAAATTATCTTTACAATGGTTTTTAAAAATGAAAAAATTTGTAAAACCAGTATTAAAAATAATAAAAAAAATTATCTTTTATCCTAAAAAAAAATATGACAATTTATTATATAAATGGATAAAAAATATTAAAGATTGGAATATATCAAGACAATTAAATTGGGGACATAAAATACCAGTTTATTATTATAAAAATAAATTTGTAGTAGCCAAAAGTTTAAATAAAGCAATAAAAATTTTTAAAAAAAAATATAAAAAAAATTTAAATATAAAAAAGATTATACAAGATAAAGATGTTTTAGATACTTGGTTTTCTTCATGGATATTACCTATTTCATCATTAGATGGTATTAATAATCCTAATAATTTTGATTTTAAATATTATTATCCTATTGATATTTTAGTTACAGGAAATGATATATTATTTTTTTGGGTTTTAAGAATGATAATGTTTAGTACTTTTTTTTTAAAAAAAAAACCTTTTAAAAAAGTATATTTTACTGGATTAGCTAGAGATATTAATAAAAAAAAAATTTCTAAATCATTAGGTAATTATAAAAATTTATATTATTTGTTAAATAAATATGGAGCAGATGGATTAAGAGTAGGAATTTTAATTACTAATCATGAATATGATTTTATTTTTAATGAAAATTTATGTATAAAAGGTAGAAATTTTATTAATAAAATATGGAATGCTTTTAAATTAATAATTAATTTTAATAAATTAAAAATTAATAATAAAAAAAAAAAAAAATATAAATTTATTGTAAAATTATTTAATAATATTTTAAATTATAATTTATATAAATTAAATATTTATTTAAAAAAAAAAAAAATAAATAAATCATTTTTATTAGTTTATAATTTTTTTAAAAAAAAATTTTGTTCTTTTTATTTAGAATTTATTAAAAAAAATAAAATTAATTTATTTATTTTTAAAAAAACATTAAATTTTTTTTTAATTTTATTAAAAATTTTACATCCTTATATACCATTTATTACAGATTATATATATAGTTTTTTTAAAAAAAAAAATATAACTATTACTAGTTGGCCTAAAAAAAAAAAATTTAAAAAAAAAATTATTAAAAAATTTAATTATACATTAAATTTTATTAAAAATTTAAATAAAATAAAATTTTTAAAAAAAAAAAATACAATATATATATATAAAAAAAATAAAAAAAAATTTAAAAAAAATATATATATAATTTTATTATATAAATTTACATTTATAAATAAAATAAAAATAAAAAAAAAAATAAAATTAAATAAATATTCTTTTTTTTTTTATAAAAAAAATAAATTTTTTTTAAAAAAAAATATTTATGTAAAAAACATAAATAATAATAATATTTATAAAAAAATAAATTTTTATGAAAATTTTTAATAAAAAAAAAAAAAAAATTAAATAAAAAAAATTTTTTATTATTTGCCCAAAAAAAAAAAAAAAAAAAAAAAAAAAAAAAAAAAAAAAGATATAGAAAATATTATTTTAAATTTTAAAAAAAAAAAAAAAAATTTTTAAATATTTTTATTTAAATAAATAAATTCTAATAATTTTTTATTAGATAAATAAAAATTTAATTTAGGTATTTTAAATTTTTTTTTAAAAACAATAGATAATTTTTTTCTATAATAATTTTTTTTTTTATTAATAATATTTATTATATATTTTTTATATATATCAGGATATATTGTAATATATATATTAGAATAACTATATATTTTATTTATATAAACATATATTACTGTTATAAATATATTTTTATATATATTTCTATTTTCTAGAATAAATAATTTATTAAAAAAATTATTAATTAATGTTGAATATCTTTTTTGTTTAAATGTTTTCATTAATTTTATTTTTTCTATCATATATTTATATTTATTTTATTTATATTAATATAAATTTTTAATTAAAAATAAAAAATGAAAGAAAATAAAATAAAAGAAAATAAAATAAAAGAAAATAAAATAAAA
>CP099824.1:53994-106942 GCA_029851185.1 Candidatus Shikimatogenerans bostrichidophilus
TAAAATAAAAGAAAATAAAATAAAAGAAAATAAAATAAAAGAAAATAAAATAAAAGAAAATAAAATAAAATTAGATTATAAAAAAAAAATTAAAAAATATAAAAATGATTTAAAAAATTTTAAAGATAAATATATAAGAATATTGGCAGAATTTGAAAATTTTAAAAAAAGAAATGAAAAAGAAAGTAAAAATTTATTTAAGTTTTATATAGGTAAAATTTTAAAAAATATTATTCCTATTATAGATGATTTTGAACGTTTTATAAAAGAAGAAAAAATTAAAAAAGATAATGGTATATATTTAATATATAAAAAATTTTTTAAAATTTTAAAAGAAAATGGATTAAAAAAAATTAAAGTAAAAATAGGTGATAATTTTAATCCTAATTTACATTATGCTATTTCTCAATTTAAAGTAAAAGATAAAGAAATGAAAAAAAAAATCGTAAAAATTTTAGAAAATGGATATTTAGTTTATGATAAAATTATTTGTTGTACTAAAGTTATTGTAGGTTTTTAATTTTTAAAAAAAAAAAAAAAAATGAAAAATTATTATGATATTTTAGGTGTTAATAAAAATGCTAAATTAAATGAAATAAAAAATGCTTATAGAAAATTAGCTATTAAATATCATCCAGATAAAAATCCTAAAATAAAAGCAGAAGAAAAATTTAAAGAAGCAGCTGAAGCATATAGTATTTTAAGTAATCCTACTAAAAGGGAAAAATATGATAAATTTGGTAATAATACTGAATTTAATAAAGATTATTATTCAACTAATAATAACATGGATGATATTTTTTCTAATTTTGGTGATATTTTTAGTGATGATTTTGATAATTTTACTGAATTTAATATTAATACTAATTTTAGTACTAAAAAAAATAAAAAAAAAAAAGGAAATAATTTAAGAATTAAAATAAAATTAACTTTAGAAGAAATTTATAAAGGTATAGAAAAAAAAATTAAAATTATAAGAATGAAATTAGCCCCTGGTATTAAATATAAAAATTGTCAAAATTGTAATGGGACAGGAGTAGTTACTAATATTAGTAATACTTTTTTAGGTAGAATGCAAACTACTATACAATGTAATTTTTGTAAAGGAGTAGGTAAAATAATATTAAAAAAACCTATTAATGCTAATTCTAAAGGTTTAATAGAAGTAGAAGAATTAATAAAAATTAATATACCTTCTGGTGTTACTGATGGTATTCAATTAAAAATTAATGGTAAAGGAAATGAGGCACCTTTTGGTGGTAATCCAGGTGATTTAATAATTTTAATTAAAGAAATACCTCATAAATTTTTTAAAAGAAAAGAAAAAAATATATATTATAATTTATATATATCTGTACCAGAAGCTATATTAGGAAGTAAAAAAAAAATAAAAAATTTAAATGAAAATGAATATATAAAAATTAATATAATACCAGGTACTCAAAATGGAAAAAAAATTATTTTTAAATATAAAGGATTACCATCAATAAATGGGTATGAATATGGAGATTTAATAATTAAAGTTAAAATTTGGATACCTAAAAATATAACTGATGAACAAAAAAAATTTTTTAAAAAAATTAAAAATGATAAAAATTTTTTATTTAAAAAAAAAAAAAAAAAATCATTTTTTGATAAAATAAAAAATATTTTTTAAAAAAAAAATGAAAAAAGTAGCTATTGCATTATCTGGAGGTATTGATTCTAGTGTTTCTGCATATTTATTAAAAAAAATGGGTTATAATTTAATAGGTATTTTTATGTATAATTGGAGTAATAATAATTGTATGTGGGAAGATATAAGATATGCTATGTTAATAGCTAATAAATTAAATATTCCATTTTATATTTTAGATTTAAGAAAAGAATATAAAAAAGAAGTAATAAATTATATGTATGAGGGATATAAAAATTGTATTACACCAAATCCAGATATTATTTGTAATGAAAAAATAAAATTTGGGATTTTTTTAGAAAAAGCCTTAAATTTAAATGTAAATTATATAGCTACTGGTCATTATGTAAAAAAAATTAAAAATAAAAAAAATATTTTTAAGTTATTATGTGGTAAAGATTTTAAAAAAGATCAGTCTTATTTTTTATGTAGAATAAATCAATATCAATTATCTAAATGTTTATTTCCTTTAGGAAATTTTAAAAAAAAAGAAGTTAGAAAAATAGCATTAAAATTAAATTTTTATAATACTTATAAAAAAGATTCTCAAGGATTATGTTTTGTAGGTAAAATTAATTTAATAAATTTTTTAAAAAAAAAAATAAAACCTAATATAGGTAATATATATTATATATCTTCTAAAAAGAAGAAGCTAAAAAAAAAAAATAAAAAAAAAAATGAATATGAAAATATTTATTATTATAAAAATATAGGTAAACATTTAGGTTATTATTATTTTACTATAGGACAAAGAAAACATCTAAATATAAAAGGTAATAAATATCCTTTATTTTTATTTTATAAAAATAAAAATAAAAATATATTATATGTTTGTAAAAAAAATCATATAGAATTATATAAAAAATTTTTATTTATTAAAAAAAAAACTATTCATTGGATAAGTAAAGATATTATTAAAAAAAACATGAAAGTAATGTGTAAAATAAGATATAATGTAAAAATGGAAAAAGCTTTTTTAAAATTTTTTAATTTAGGAATATTAATAAAATTTGATAAAAAGCAATTTGCTGTTACTCCTGGACAATTTATAGTATGGTATATTAAAAATGAATTAATAGGATCAGGTATTATAAATTAATTTAATTATAAAATTAATAAATAAAATAATAAATTTGTTAATAACATTAATTATATTTATTAACAAATTTATTATTTTAATAATAAAAAAACATTATATGTTGAAAAAAAAAATAGCTTTTTTTACTATTGGTTGTAAATTAAATTTTGCCGAAACTTCTATAATAAGTAAAAAATTTAATAAAAAAAAATATAAAATAGTAAATTTTAAAGATTATGCTGATTTTTATATTATTAATACATGTTCGGTTACTCATAAAGCTGAAAAAGATTTAAAATATAAAGTTAATTTTTTTTTAAAAAAAAATAATAAAGCTATTATAATAGCTATAGGTTGTTATTCTCAAATAGAAAAAAAAAAATTATATAAAATAAAAGGTATTAAATTAGTATTAGGAAATGATAAAAAATTTTTAATTACTAATTATATAGATAGTAATAATTTAAATATAAAAAAAAAAAAAAATATATATTCTTGTGAATTTTTTACATTATCTAATAAATATAAAGATGCTTTTTCTATAGAAAAAAATAGAACTAGATCTTATTTAAAGATACAAGATGGTTGTAATTATAAATGTACATATTGTACTATACCATTAGCTAGAGGTTTTTCACGTTCTAATAGTATTAAAAATATAATTAATAATATAAATTATATTTTAGAAAAAGGTATAAAAGAAATAGTTTTAACAGGTGTTAATATAGGAGATTATAAATATGATAATAAAGATTTTTTTTATTTAATAAAAAAAATAAATAAAATTAAAAAATTAAAAAGAATTAGAATTTCTTCTATAGAACCAAATTTATTAAAAAATGATATAATAAAATTTATATCTAAAAGTAAAAAATTTTTAAATCATTTTCATATACCTTTACAATCAGGTAGTGATTATATTTTAAAAAAAATGAAAAGAAGATATTTAACTAATTTTTATTTAAAAAAAATTAATAAAATATTATCTATAATACCTGATGCATGTATTGGTTCTGATGTTATAGTAGGATTTCCAGGTGAAAATAATAAATATTTTATTGAAACTTATAATTTTTTAAAAAGTATTAATATAGCTTATTTACATGTTTTTTCTTTTTCTTCAAGAAAAAATACTTATGCATTTAAAATGAAAAATAAAATTAATAATAATAAAATAATATATAGAAGTAAAATTTTAAGGAATTTATCTTTTTTAAAGACAAGATTTTTTTATAAATCTTTTTTAGGTACTAAAAGAAAAGTTTTATTTGAAAATAAAAAATATAATTGGTTATATGGTTATACTGATAATTATATTAAAATTAAAAAAAAAGGTTCAATAAAAAATATTAATAAAATAAAAGAAGTTTTTTTAAAAAAAATTAAAATAGAAAAAAATAAAAATATAATTATATGTAAATAAAATAATTTATATATATATGAATATAAATAATTGTTATTTAATTTTTATAAGAAAATTAAGTAAAATATATAATTTAAAGGAAATTAATAAAATGTTTTTTATTCTATTTTCTCATTTATTAAAATGTAATATTAGTAATATTTATTTATTTTTTTTTTTAAAAAAAAAAATAAATAAAAAAATTTATAATTATTTTATTAAATCTATAAATAAATTAATATATAAATATCCTATACAATATATAATAAAATATACTTATTTTTATAAATCAAAAATTTTTTTAAATAAAAACATTTTTATACCTAGACAAGAAACAGAAGAATTAGTAAATTTAATAATAAAAGATAATATTAAAAAAAATAAAAAAAAAAAATTAAATATTATAGATATATGTACAGGTAGTGGCTGTATATCTATAAATATTAAAAAAAAATTATATAATAGTAATATTTATTCTTTAGATTATTCTAAAAAAATTTTATTAAAAACTAAAAAAAATTTTTTTTATAATAAAATAAAAAATAATTTTTATTTTTATAAATTTAATATATTAAATAATAAAAAAAAATATAAAATATTTTTAAAAAAATTACCATATTTTGATATTATTATTAGTAATCCGCCTTATATATCTTATAAAAGATATTATAAATATTTAAATAAAAATATAATATATGAACCTTTAAAATCTATTTTTGTATTATATAATGATGAAATTATTTTTTATAAAAAAATAATGTTAAATTTTTTTAAAAAAAAATTAATTAAAAATGGTGTTATATATTTTGAAATATCTAATAATATAAAAAATAAAATTTTATTTTTTATAAAAAAAAAATTTAAAAAAATTAATTTTTTTTTAATAAAAGATATTAATTCTAATTATAGAATATTAAAAATAATAAAAACTTAAAAAGAATGAATATTAATATTAAAAATAAAATAAAAAAATTATCAAAATATATTAATTATCATAATTATAAATATTATATTTTAAATAAACCTGTAATTACAAATTATGAATTTGATAAAAAATTAAATAAATTAATAAATTTAGAAAAAAAATATAATTTTTTTTATAAAAATTCACCTATAAAAAAATTTAATAATAATTTATTAACTAAAAATTTTAAAATAACTAAACATTATTTTAAAATGTATTCTATTAAAAATGTATATAATAAAAAAGATCTTATAAAATGGAAAAATAATATAGAAAAAAAAATAGGTAAAAAAAAAAATTATATATGTGAATTAAAATATGATGGTATAGCTATTAGTATTATTTATAAGTATGGGAAATTAAATAATGCTATAACTAGAGGAGATGGTAAATATGGTAATGAAGTAATTAAAAATATTTTATATATAAAAAATATTCCTATATATATAAAAAAAATTAAAAATATAAAAATTTTAGATATAAAAGGTGAAATTATTTTTCCTAAAAAAAAATTTACTATAATAAATAAAATTAAAAAAAAAAATGGTAAAAAAATATTTTCTAATCCTAGAAATGCAGTAAATGGTATTATACATAGTAAAAGTAAAAAAAAAAATTATTTAAATAAATATTTAGAATTTATCCCATATTATATATATACTATTGATAATAATTTTAATTTAAAAGTAAATAATCAATTTAAGACAATAAAATATTTAGAATATTTATATTTTAATTTTCAAAAAAAATCATATAAATTATGTAATAATAATAAAAATATTATAAATTATATAAATTATTGGCAAAATAATAAAAATAAAAGTCTTTATCCCATAGATGGGATAGTTATTAAAATTAATGATTTTAATATAAAAAAAAAATTTAAATATAATAATATTTTTCATAAATGGTGTATATCATATAAATTTAAAGATAAAGAATTTATTACTAATGTAAAAAAAATTTCTTTTTTTATAGGTAAAAGTGGTATTATTGTACCTGTTGTTTATTTTACTCCTATAATTATAAATGGTACAATTATTAAAAAAGCTTCATTATATAATAGTAATATATTTAATAAATATAATTTATCTTTAAATGATAAAATAATTATAATAAAATCAGGTAATATAATACCTAAAATTATTAAAAATATTGATTATAAAAAAAAATTTAATTTAAATAATATTAATTTTCCATTATATTGTCCTTGTTGTAATAGTTTTTTAAAAAAAAAAAAAAATATTTTTTTTTGTAAAAATAAAGAAAAATGCAAAAAACAAAAAATAGAAAAAATTAAACATTTTATAAATGCTATGAATATTAAAATTAATAAAAATATAATTAATAAATTATTTTATTTAAAAAAATTAAATAATATAATTGATTTATATTCTTTAAAAGAAAATGATTTTTTTTTAATAAAAATATCAAATAAAGAATATATTAGAATTTTAAAAGAAATTAAAAAATCTATTAATAATAAATTTTCTATTTTTTTATTTTCTTTATGTATTCCTAGTATAGGTAAATATATATCTAATAAAATAGAAAAAAAATATAATAATATATATGATTTATTAAATGATATAAATAAAAAAAAAATAAAAATAAAATTATTTGGTGAAAAAACAATTAAAAATATAAAAAATTTTTTTAAAAAAAAAAAAAATATTTTTTTTATAAAAAATTTTAAAAAAATAGGGTTTAAAATTTAAAATTAAATGATAAGATATTTTATTAAATTATCTTATAATGGTTATTTTTATAATGGATGGCAAAAACAAAAAAATAATTGTTTAACTATAGAAGAAGAAATAGAAAATAAATTATTAATTATTTTTAAAAAAAATATTAATATAATAGGTGCTAGTAGAACAGATAGTGGAGTACATGCTAAATTAATGTTTGCTCATTTTGATTATAAAAATATAATTAATAAAAAAAAATTTTTATATAAAATAAATTTATTAATATCCTCTAATATAATAATACATAATTTATTAAGAGTTAAAAATAATATACATGCTAGATTTAATGCTAAATATAGAATATATAAATATATAATATCTTATAAAAAAAAACCTTTTAAAAATAATTTATATTGGTTTTGGAAATATAAAAAAAAATTAAATATTGATTTAATGAATAAAGCAGTTAATATTATTAAAAATAATAAAAATTATTTTTTTTTCTCAAAAAAAGATAAAAATAAAAAAAAAAAAAATTATAATTGTAATATATATTACGCATATTGGGAAAAAATTAATAATAATATATTTTTTTTTATTAAATCAAATAGATTTTTAAGAAAAATGGTAAGATTTATTATTTCTATTTCTATAGAAATAGGATTAAAAAAAATGACTATATATGATTTAATATATAAAATTAAAAAAAAAAAAAAAATTTTTTTTAATATTAATGTACCACCATATGGATTATATTTAATAAAAATAAAATATAATAAAAATATTTTTTTATAAAATTTTTTTTATTTTTTTATTTTTATAATAAATTTTTTTATTTTTAATAATTATATTATGATATTTTTGATAAATTTTTAATTTTTTATTATAAAATAATAAAGGTAATAAATTTTTTTTTTTTGATCTTCTTTTTTTTTTTCTAGATATAGAAATTTTTTTTTTAGGATGAGCCATAATAAAAATATTATTATATATATAATATATATATTAATTTAATAAAATAAAAAAAATTAATATATTTTTTTTTTAATTTTAGGATCTATTCTCTTAAATGGTAACATTAATAAAATACTTTCATATATATATTTTGAAATATTTATTTTTTTATAAAAAAAAGGTAATATTAAAATATCATTATTTTCTTCTATTTTTTTATTTTTACTAAATATTATTTTTAATTTTTTTTTTTTTTTTATTTTAAATAAAAATTTATTATAAGTAATATCACAAATTAATATTAATTTACCTTTAAAAAAAAATTTAAAAATAAAAAAATTATTAATATATTTTTTTTTAAAAAATAAAATTATTTTAGGTTTTAAAAATTTTTCTTTAGAATAAAGAAATAATTTAAAAAAATTCTCGTTAATATTAAATTTTTTTTTTTCATTATCATTTAATAATGATATATCATATATATTTTTTTTCATATAAAAAAATAATTTTAATAATTATATTAATATTTATTTTTATATTATTAAATAATAAATATTAAAATTAATTTTTTATAAGATACTTTTCTACTTCTAAAGCTGCCATACAACCTGTACCAGCTGAAGTTATAGCTTGTTTATAAATTTTATCTTGTACATCACCAGCTGCAAATATACCAGGTTTATTAGTTTTCGTAGATTTATTTTTAGTTATTATATATCCATTATTATCCATTTTTATTTTTTTTTTAAAAATTAAAGTATTAGGATAACTACCAATTGCTATAAATACTCCTGATACTTTTAAAATTTTTTTTTTTTTTTTATTTTTTATTAAAATAAAATTTAATTTTTTTTTACCTAAAAATTTTTTAACTTTATTTTCAAAAAAAAATTTTATATTTTTAATTTTATATATTTTATTTTGTAAATATTTTGAAGCTTTTATTTTTTTTTTTCTTATTATTAAATATACTTTTTTACATATTTTAGATAAAAATATAGTTTCTTCCAAAGCTTTATCACCCCCACCTATTACAGCCACAATTTTATTTTTAAATATTAACCCATCACATGTAGCACAATATGATATACCATAACCTAAAAATTTTTTTTCATTTTTTATTTTTAAATATTTAGGTAATGATCCAGTTGCTATAATTACTGTTTTTGTAAATATTTTATCATTATTATCTGTATATAATATATGATAATTTTTTTTTTTTTTTTTAAAAAAAACTTTAATTATTTTATAATTTTTAACTATTGTACCAAATTTTATAGCTTGCTTATACATTTCATTCATTAATTTTAATCCCAATATACCTTTAGAAAAACCAGGATAATTTTCAACTATTGTAGAATTTATTAATTGACCACCATTTATATCACCAGTATATATTATATGTTTTATATTAGATCTAGCTAAATATATAGCAGCTGAATAACCTGCAGGACCAGCACCTATAATAATGCAATCTAAAATTTTCATATTTATATAAAATTAATTATTATTATTATAATAATTATATAATTTTTTTTTTATAAATAAATAATTTTAATATAATTAAATAAATATTATATTAACTTTTTTTTTAAAAAAAATAATTTTTTAAAATTTTAATTATAATGTTAAATAAAATAAAAAATAAAAAAATAAATGATTTATATAAAAAAAATAAAAAAAATGATTTTTATTATGATGGATTTATTAAAAGTGAAGGAGTATTAGAAATAATACCAGAAAATTATGGTTTTTTAAGATCTTCTGATTTTAATTATATTACTTCTCCTGATGATATTTATGTATCTAAATCACAAATAAAATTATTTGGATTAAAAACAGGGGATACTATTAAATGTGAAATAAGTCCACCAAAAAACGGTAGTAAATTTTTTCCTTTAATAAAAATTTTAAAAATTAATGGGCTATCACCTTCTTATACTATTAATAGATTTTCATTTGAAAATTTAATACCTCTTTTTCCAAATGAAAAATTTAATTTATCAGGTAAAGAATGTACAATTTCAACTAGAATAATTGATTTATTTGCTCCTATAGGTAAAGGTCAAAGAGCTTTATTTGTAGCACCACCTAAAGCTGGTAAAACTAATTTAGTAAAAGATTGTGCTAATTGTATAGAAAAAAATCATCCAGAAGTTTATCAAATAATATTATTAATAGATGAAAGACCAGAAGAAGTAACAGATATGAAAAGAAATGTTAATGGGGAAGTAATATCTTCTACATTTGATGAAAATCCAGAAAAACATGTAAAAGTTGCTAATATTGTTTTAAATAAATCTATGAGAATGGTAGAATGTGGCCATGATGTAGTAATTTTATTAGATTCTATAACTAGATTAGCTAGAGCTTATAATACTATTACTCCTACTTCAGGTAGAATTTTATCAGGTGGAATAGATTCTAAAGCTTTACAAAAACCTAAAAAATTTTTTGGTTCAGCTAGAAATATAGAAAATGGTGGTTCTTTAACAATAATAGCTACAGCAATGATTGAAACAGGTTCTAAAATGGATGAAGTAATATTTGAAGAATTTAAAGGTACAGGTAATATGGAATTACAATTAAGTAGAAAAATAGCTAATAAAAGAATTTATCCTGCTATAGATTTAATATCATCTAGTACTAGAAAAGATGAATTATTATTAGATAAATATACATTTAAAAAAATGTCTATTTTAAGAAAATATATATCAGATATTAATAATATAGAAGCTATTACATTAATAAAAGAAAAATTATCTAAAACTAAAGATAATAAAGAATTTTTAAAATCTATGAATAAATAAATAAAATAAAATTATTTATTTTTATTTCATTTGAGGAAATAATATTACTTCTTGTATATTATCATTATTAGTTAATAAAGCTATTAATCTATCTATTCCTATACCTATTCCTACTGTAGGTGGTAGTCCTATTTTTAATGATTTTATAAAATCTTTATCAATTTTATTTTTATTTTGTTTTTTAAATCTTTTTAATTGTTCAATAGGATTATTTAATTCAGTATATGAATTAGCTATTTCTTTACTATTTATATATAATTCAAATCTTTCTGTTAATTTATTATTTTTATTTTTACTTTTAGCTAAAGGACTCATATAAGTAGGAAAATCAGTTATAAAAATAGGATTTTTTATTTTTTTTTTACAATATTTATTAAATATATTATCTATTATTTTATCTTTTTTTTTTATAGGTATATCAATTTTTAATTTTTTACATATTATAATTAATTCTTTTAATCTAGTATTTTCATTAATATTAAAATTAATTTCATTATTTATACAATCAAATAATTTAATTTTTTTTATTTTTTTTGAAAAATCTATAATTTTATTATTAATATTTAGTTTATATTTATTAAATGTTTTAATACAAATGTATTTTAATAATTTACACATAAAATTCATCATCCATTTATAATTTTTATAAGATATATAAAATTCTAAAATAGTAAATTCAGGATTATGTTTACGGTCTATACTTTCATTTCTAAAATTTCTAGAAAATTCATATACACCTTTAAATCCTCCTACTATTAATTTTTTTAAAAATAATTCATTAGATATTCTTAAATAAAAAGATTTTTTAAATTTATTATGATAAGTTATAAATGGTTTAGCATTAGCCCCACCAGGTATATTTTGTAATATTGGAGTATCTACTTCTAATAAATTAAATTTATTTAAAAATTTTCTAATATAATTTATTATTAATGATCTTATTATAAAATTTTTTTTAACATTTTTATTTACTATAAGATCTATATATCTCATTCTATATCTTTTTTCTTGATTTTTAAATTTATCATAAATTTTTTTTTTTTTAATTTTTATATTAGGTATAGGATAAATACATTTTGATAATAAAATAATTTTATTAACCAATATAGTATATTCTTTTACTTTAGTTATAAATAATTTACCTTTAATAAAAATAATATCTCCTATATCTAAATATTTTTTAAATAAATTAATATAATATTCATTATTTATATATTTTTTATTTAAATTATTTATTTTATAAAATAATTGTATTTTTTTATCACTATAATCTTTTATATCACTAAATGTAGATTTTCCCATATTTCTTATACTAAAAATTCTACCTGCTATTAATATTTTTTTTTTATTTTTAATAATTTTTTTTTTATTTTTTAATATTAAATTAATATTATAATTTAATTTTAATTTTAAATTAGGATATGGATTAATGCCTAATAATTTAATTCTTTTTAATTTTTTTATTCTAATTTTTTCTTGTTCATACATATTTAATTAAATAATTTTTAATATATATATAAAATATATTTATATTATATTATAATAATAAAAAATATTTATTTATATATAAAATAATTTTTTTTTTATGTTTTTTAAAAAAAAAATAAATAAAAAAGAAATAAAATTAGTATTTAATAAAGGATATATATATAAAAAAAAAAAATTTTGTATAAGATTTTTAAAAAAAAAAAAAATAAATAAAATACTAATTATAGTTCCTAAAAAATTTATTAAAAAAGCAGTAAATAGAAATAAAATAAAAAGATTAATATATAATTCATATTTAATGAATAAATATATTTTATATAATTTTTATTATATAATTTTTATATATAAAACATATAAAATGTATAATTTTAATTATTTAAATAAAAAAATTTTAATTTTTTTTAAAAAAAAATTAATATGAAATATTTTTTAATAGTAGGATTAGGTAATCCTGGAAATAATTATGAATATACTAGACATAATATAGGTAGTTTACTAATTAAATATTTTATTTTTAAAAAAAAAATAAAATTATTTTTTAAAAATAAATATGGGTCAATATATAAGTTTTCTTTTTATAAAAAAATATTATTATTATTAATTTCTAATTTTTATATTAATAAAATAGGTATATCAATAAAATATTTTTTAAAAAAATATAAATTAAATTTAAAAAATTTAATTGTTTTATCTGATGATATATATATAAAATATGGTAAAATAAAAGAAAAAATAAATAGTGGATCAGGGGGGCATAATGGATTAAAAAATATAGAAAAAATATTTAAAACTAAAAAATATCTTAGAATAAAAATAGGTATAAGTAATAATTTTAAATTTGGTAATCAAAATAAATATGTTTTAAGTAAATTAAATAAAAAAGAATTAAAAATTTTATATAAATATATATATATTTTAGTTTTAAAAAAAATAATTTTTATTATAAAAAAATAATTTTTTATTTTATTTTTATAATTTTATCTATTTCTCCATTCATTATTTTATCTAAATTATAAAATTTTAATTTTAATCTATGATCAGTAACTCTATTTTGAGGATAATTATATGTTCTAATTTTTTCTGATCTATCACCAGTAGATATTAATATTTTTCTTTTATTTTCTATATGTTTTTTATTTTTAAATTTATTATAATTATATATTTTAGATTTTAATATATCCATAGCCTTTTCATAATTTTTATGTTGTGATCTTTCTTCTTGACATTCTACTACTATTTTAGTAGGTAAATGTAATAATCTAACAGCTGATTCTGTTTTATTTACATGTTGACCACCAGCCCCACTAGATCTAAATGTTGATCTTTTAATATCAGATAATTTAATTTTTATATTTTGATCATTTATTATAGGCAAAATAGCTACAGTAATAGCAGAAGTATGTAATCTACCTTGTGATTCTGTTTTAGGTATTCTTTGTACTCTATGTACTCCAGATTCAAATTTTAAAATATTATATATATTTTTTTTTTTAACTTTTAAAATAACTTCTTTATAACCATTTTTAATTTTATTTGTATTTAATATTTTAAATATTATTTTTTTTTTTTTAAAAAACATAATATACATTCTAAAAATATCTTTTACAAATAAACAAGCTTCGTCACCACCAGTGCCAGAACGTATTTCTATAATAGCTTCATTTAAATTTATATTTTTTTCTTTTTTTATATATTTAATTATTGATAATATATTATTTTTAATAATTTTAATTTTCTTAATATTATTTTTAATATTATTATTTATTTCTAATAAAAAATTATTTTTAATTTTACTACTAAATTTTAATTTATTTAAATCTATTATTTCTTTTTTTAATTTTTTATATAAATTATATTTATATAATAATCTATTAATTTTTTTATATATTTTACTACTATATTTTGTTTTAATATATTTATTTTTACCTATAATAAAATCATAAATGTTTTTATATTTTTTAAAAATTTTTTTAATTTTTTTTTTAAAAGAATTTTTTTTCATAAATTTTTTTTAATATAATATATATTTTTTATAAAAAAATGATAAAAATAATAGATAAATATATAAGTATTATTAATAATATTAATATTAAAAATAATAATATAAAAAAATTAAAAAAAAAATTTTTAAATAAAAATGGTATAATTAATAAATTATTATTAAATATTAATAATATTAAAAATAAAAAAGAATATGGTCTTAAAATTAATTTTTTAAAAAAAAAAATTTTAAATATTATTAATAATAATAAAATTATAAAATATAAAAAAAAAAAAAAAAAAAAAATAATAAATAATAATTTTTTTTTTATTAAAAAAAAATTAAAAAAAAAAAAAAAAAAAAAAAAAAAAAAAAAAAAAAAAAAAAAAAAAAAAAAAAAAAAAAAAAAAAAAAAAAAAATAATAAATAATGATTTTTTTTTTATTAAAAAAAAATTAAATATAGGTACAAAAAATCCTATTAATTTAATAAAAGATAAAATAATAAAAATTTTAATAAATTTAAATTTTAAATTAATTAATAGTCAAGAAATAGAAGATGATTGGCATAATTTTACATCTTTAAATTTTCCTAAATATCATCCTTCTAGAAATATGCAAGATACATTTTTTATTAAAAATAAAATAAAAAAAAAATTATTATTAAGAACTCATACTACTTCTATACAAATTAGATATATGAAAAAAAATAATCCACCAATTAAAATATTTACTTTTGGTAAAGTATATAGAAATGAATCTATATCTAGATCTTCATTTAATATGTTTAATCAAGTAGAAGGATTATATGTATATAAAAATGTTTCTATAATAGATTTAAAAAAAATAATAAATATTATATTAAATAATATATTTAAAAAAAAATATAAATCTAGATATAGATTTTCATATTTTCCTTTTACTAATCCTAGTTTTGAAATAGATATTTTATATAATGGAAAATGGATTGAAATAATAGGATGTGGATTAATTAATAAAAAAATATTTAAAAATGTAAATATAAATTATAAAAAATATACTGGTTTTGCTTTTGGTATAGGTATAGAAAGATTAGCTATGATTTTATATAAAATAAAAGATATAAGAGAATTTTTTAAAAATGATATTAGATTTATAAAACAATTTAAATTAATAATTTAATTTATATTTATATATTTCATATAAAATAATACCACAAGCTACAGAAACATTTAAAGATAAAATTTTTTTTTCTATAGGTATTTTTATAATATCATTAGATATTTTTATTATATTTTTTGATATACCTTTTTCTTCATTACCTAATATTAATGCAATAGATACTTTTTCTTTTAAATTATTAAAATAATTAATACAACTTTTTTTAGATTTTTCAGTTATTGATAAAATTTTAATTTTATTATTTTTTAAATAATTAATAGTATTTTCATAATTATTTACTCTACATATAGGAATTTTAAAAATAGATCCAGAAGATATTTTTATTATATCAGGATTAAAAATCCAATAATTATTTTGTATAATAATTAAATCAATATTAAAACAAACAGATGATCTAATTATAGAACCTATATTTTTAGTATCTGTAATATTATATAATATTAAAATTATTAATTTTTTTTTATTATTAATAATAAAATTTTTAAGTATATATTTTTTATATAATATATAAGATATTAATCCTTGATAATTTTTTTTTTTTTTATTTTTATTATTATAAATAATTTTTTCTATATATTTTTTATTAGTATATTTTAATGATATTTTTTTTTTTTTAATAATATTAATTAAAAAATTATATTTATTTATTTTATTTTTATCTATAATTATTATTAATATTTTAATATTTTTATTATTAGATAATATAGCTTCTTTAATAGGATGATAACCATATATTATAATATAATTATTTTTATTTTTAATCATATAATATTATTATATATATAAAAAATAATATATATATTTTATTTTTTTTAAAAAAAAATGAATAAAAAATTAAAAAATATAAATACTAATAATAATTTATTAGTTAAATACTTAAATAAAATTAAAAAAATAAATGAATTAGAAATTTATAAAAGTAAAATTATAGATATAATAGATGATTATGCTATAATTGATTTTGGTTATAAATTTGAAGGTATAATACCTTTAAGAGAATTTAAAGATAAAAAAATTAAAAAAGGAGAAAAAAAAAAAATAATGATAATAAAATTAGATTATAATGGTAATTGTTTATTATCATATGAAAAAGCTAATATTTATAAATCATGGTTAAAAATAGAAAAAGCTTATAAAAAAAATAAAATTTTAAAAGGTTATATAATATCTAGAACTAAAGGTGGTTTTATAATAAATTTATATAAAAATATACCAAGTTTTTTACCTGGTTCTCATATAGATATTAAAGCAATTAAAGATTATGATTATTATGTAGGTAAAACTATAAATGTTAAAATATTAAAGATAAATTATAAAAAGAAAAATATAATAGTATCACATAAAATTTTAATTGAAAAAAATATTGAAGATAAAAAACAAGAATTAATATCAACTTTACAAGTAGGTCAAATAATAGAAGGTAAAGTTAAAAGTTTAATTTCTTATGGAGCCTTTATTGATTTAGGTAATTTAGATGGTTTATTACATATTACAGATATATCATGGAAAAAAATTAAAAAAGCTTCTGAAAAATTAAAAATAGGAGAAAAATATAATTTTATTATTTTAGAAATAGATAAAAAAAAATTAAGAGTCCAATTAGGATTAAAACAATTAACAACTAATCCATGGGATTTATTAAAAAATAAAATTAAAAAAGGTGATATAATAAAAGGTAAAGTAAATTCTATTACTGATTATGGAGCTTTTATAGAAATTAAAGATGGTATAGAAGCATTATTACATGTTTCTGAAATGACTTGGGATAATGAATTAAAATTAGCTAAAAATTTTGTTAAAATTAATCAAAAATTAAAATGTTTAATTATTAATATAGATAAAGAAAATAAAAAAATTTTTTTAAGTATAAAAAGATTACAAAAAGATCCATGGATTAAAAAAATTAAAAAATATAATTTAAATAGTAAACATAAAGGTATAATTATAGAAATATTAAAAAATAATAATGGATTAAAAATAGAATTAGAAAAAAATATTTATGGTATTTTATATAATAAAGATATATCTTGGTATAAAGAAATAGATAATTTATCTACTATTTATAAAATAGGTGATAAAATTAAAACTATTATTTTATCTATAGATTTAAAAATGAGAAAAATTATTTTAGGTCATAAACAATTAAAAAAAAATAAATGGGATAAATATAAAAAAAAATATAAAATAAATAGTATAAATTATGGTAATGTAATAAATATTTATAAAAATGGTATTATTTTAAAAAACAAAGAAGATAATAATTTAAATTTTTTTATACCTACTAAATTTAAAAAAAATAAAATTTATAAAGTTAATGAAAAAATAAAATTTAAAATTATTAAATATGATATTGAATCTAAACTAATATTAGTTATACCTATTATAAATAATAAATATTATAATAATAATAATAAAATATATAAAAAAAATATTTCAACATTTGGTGATTTAGATGAATTAAATATTATTAAAAAAAAAATAGAAGAAGATGAAAAAAAAAAATAATTTTTTTATTTAATTATTTTTAATAAATATTTTATTTTATAATTAATAATTATTAATATTATACCATAAATTTTTTTATTTATATATATATTATTATTTTTAATACATATTATTTTAATTTTTAATTTATTAATTATTTTATTTATATATTTTTTTATTTTTATATGTTTTTTTATTAATATATATTCTATAATATAAATATTACTATTATAACTTATTAAATTATTATATTTTAGATTTATTATTTTTTTTTTATAAAAATATTTTTTTTTTTTAATAAAAATTATTTTTTTAAAATTAAAATATTTTTTTAAAATATTTAAAATATTATTTATTTTTTTTTTTTTTTTTTTTTATTTAAAATAATTAAATATATTTTTTTTTTTATTTTTTTTTTTTTTTTATATATAATATATATTATTTTTTTTTTTTTTTTTTTTAATAAAAAAAAATAATTTTTTAATAGCTCTAGTAGAAGCTACATATAAAAGATTAAAATTATCTATTTGATTATTATTAAAATAATAATTAATTTTATTTTTATAATTTTTATATTTTAAAATATTTAAAAAAAAATTTATATCTTTTATATAATTAAAATTTTTATTATTATATAATATATTCCAATTTTTTATAAAAATAATTACAATTTTATATTCTAATCCTTTAGCTTTATGTATTGTTGTTATATTAATATTATTTTTATTTTTTATAAAGTATTTTTTTTTATTTTTATTCCAAAAATATATAAAATTATTAAAATTATTATATTTTTTAATATAAAAATTATATATAATATTTAAAAAAATAAAAATAAATTTAAATTTATTAAATTTTAATTTATTAATAATATATTCAAAAAAATCATAAATATTTAATTTAAATAATTTTTTGTAATTTATATATAAATTAAATTTTTTTAAAATTTTTAAAAAATTTTTTAATTTATTTTTAAAATTTAAAATTTTTTTAAAAAAATAATTAATTTTTTTTTTTATTTTTTTTTTAAAATTATTTAAATTAAATATTAATATAATAAAATTTATATAATATTTTTTTTTTTTATAAAAAAATAATTTAAAAAATTCTATTAATATTTTAATATAAATATTATTATATAATAATAAATTTTTATTAGTAAATAATATTTTTTTTTTAAAATTTAATTTTTTAATTAAATAATTTATATCTTTATTTTTTCTTACTAATATAATTATATCTTTACAATTATATCCATTATTTAAAATTTTTTTTATAATATTAATTATTTTTTTTATTTTTTTTTTATAAAAATTAATTTCAACATATCCATTATTTTTATTATTAGTTAATTGAATAACAGTATTTTTATAAAATTTTTTATATTTTTTATTTAAAATAAAATTAGTTATATAATAAAATAAATTATTATTAAATTGTATTATATAATAATAACTTCTAAAATTTTTTCTTAAAAAAAAATTTTTTATATAATTTTTATTATATAAATTATTAATTTTATTTAATAAATTAGTTGAATCTACATTTCTCCATCTATATATAGATTGTTTAATATCACCAAAAAAATATATTTTTCCATTTTCTGATAAAATATTTTTTAAAAAAATTTTTATTTTATTCCATTGATAAATAGATATATCTTGAAATTCATCTATTAAATAGACTTTATATATATTATTAAAAATTTCATATTTATATATTTTTTTTTTTTTTTTTTTAATATAATTTATTAAACTAATTTTTTTTATTTTTTTAAATATTTTATATAAGAAATATATATATATATAATTTTTTAAAAAAAAATCATATAATATATATTTTAATGATATTTTTTTTATTATATTTTTATAATTAAATAAAAATCTTTTAATAATTATTTCATTTTTTAATATTTTTTTTTTTTGATTATTATCTATTTTTTTTGAAAAATATTTTTTTTTTTTAAAATTATTTATTAATCTTTTATTAAAAAAAAAATTATAAAAATATATTTTTTTAAATAAACTTATATTTATTTTTTTATTAAAAATATTTATTATATCATTATAAAAAAAAGATTTTTTTTTTATTTTTTTTTTTTTTAAAAAATTAAAAAATTTTTTTTTTTTTTTTTTTAAAAAAAATTTTATTTTTTTTTTATTATAAATAATTTTATTTTTAATTTTTATTATTTTTTTTTTAATATTTTTTTTTTTATATAAAAAAAATAAATTTTTATTATTTATAAATAATTTTATTTTTTTATATAAATTATATTTAATATTAAAAAAACCATTATTTATATTTTTATATATATATTTTTTTATAAATTTTTTTTTTTTTTTTTTTTCATAAAATGTTTTATATAAAATATTATTAATAGTACTATTTATAATAGTATCTATTATAAGATAAAAATTATAATAATTAAAAAAATTTTCTTTTTTAAAATAATTATATTTAAAAATAAATTTATCTATAGTTAAAATAGAAAATTTTTCAAAAAAAAATAATATATTTTTTAATATTTTATTAGATAATAAATATATTTCTTTATATGAATAAAGGAATTTTTTTTTTATTATTTTAGATAAAAAAAAAAATTTATATTTTTTTTTATTAGATAATATTTTTAAATAATCAATTATTTTATTAAAAATTTCTAAATATGTTTTTTTAGTAAAAGTTATTATTAATAATTTAGAAAAAAAATTAATATTTTTTTTATTTTTAAATAAATATAAAATATAAATTATTATTAATTTATTAGTTTTACCAGTACCTGCTGATGAATTATATATTTTTATTTTTTTTTTCATTATTTAATTTATTATTATATTTATAATATTTTATAGCATATTTATTCATTTTTATTATTAAAAATCTTATAATACGTTCATCTTGTAATATTTTATCATTAATTTCTTTAATTAAATTAGGATAACTTTTATAAATAAATAAATAAAAAAATCCATTTTTTTTTTTTTTAATTTCATATGCTAATTTTTTCATTCCTAATTCTTTTATTTTTAAAATTTTTATTTTTTTTTTTAAAAAAAATTTTTTATAATCATTATATGAAATTTTTATTTGTTCATCTGATAAAACAGGTGTAAATATAATAACAGTTTCATAATAGTTTTTTTTTTTTTTATTCATAAATTAATTTTTAATTTTACTTATTATTTATTAATATAATTTAAAAATAAAAATTAATAAAAAAAATGAATAATAATAATAATAAATATTTATTGCCATTAAATATAAAATTTAAAAAAAAAAAAAAATATTGTTTTTTTAAAAAAAATAAAATAAAATATATAGATTATAAAAATCCTAATTTTTTAATAAAATTTTTAAATGAATTTGGTAAAATATTACCTAAAAGAATAACAGGTACATCTAAAAAATATCAAATTTTATTAAATAAAGCTATTAAAAGATGTAGACATATTGGTTTATTACCATTTATAACAGATGGATTAAGATAAATTTTTTAATAAAAAATTATGATAAAAATAATTTTAAAAAAAAAAATAAAAAAAATAGGATTAAAAAATGAAATTAAATTAGTAAAATTAGGATATGCATTTAATTATTTAATACCTAAAAATTATGCTGTAATAGCTACAAAATTTGAAATAAAAAAAAATAAAGAAATAATAAATAAAAAAATAAATAAAAAAAAAAATTTAATTAAAAAATATAATAAATATATTAAAATTTTAAATAAAAAAAAAATAATATTTTATATTAAAAAAAAAGGAAAAAAATATTTTAATTTAATTACTAAAAAAAATATTAAAAAAAAATTAGAAGAATATAATATTTTTATAAAAGAAAAAAATATTATTTTAAATAAAAAAATATTTAATATAGGGGATTATAAAATAATAATAAATTTAAAATATGAAAAAAAAATTTATTTTAAAATAAAAGTTTTAGAAAAATAAAATTTATAATAATTTTTTTTTAATATTATAAAATATTATTTTATTTATATTACCATTTATTATTTTATTAATATTTTTAGTTTTATAACCTGTTTTTAAATCTTTAATTAATTTATATGGATGCATAATATAATTTCTAATATAATTTAAATTAATATTTTTTTTATATTCATTTTTTTTTAAAATTAATAATTGTAATTGTAATTTTAATTTTTTTATAGCATATTTTTTATTTATAAATTGTGATCTAGTTTTTGTACATTTTACTATTATATTAGTAGGTTTATGTTTTATTCTAACGCCTGTTTCAACTTTATTTATATTTTGTCCACCTGATCCACTAGATCTAAAATAATTAAATATTAAATCATTATTATTAATTTCTATTTTTTTGTTATCCTTATTTAAAGGATAAATGTATACATATGCTAAAGAAGTTTGTCTTTTTTTTTTAATATTAAAAGGTGATTTTCTTATTAATTTATGTATACCATTTTCATATAATAAATATCCATATATATATTTTCCTTTTACTTTTAATGTATTTTTATCTATTATTTTATAATTAAAATTATTTTTTTTTGTCCATTTTATATACATTCTAATTAATATTTTAACCCAATCATTACTATCTTTACCACCTATACCTGATTTAATTTGTATTATAACATTTAATTTTTTTTTTTTTTTAAATATAATTTTTTTAAATTTTTTTATTAAAAAATTAATTTTATTAATATATAAATTTATTTCATAATTATAATTAGAATCATATTTTTTTTTAAACAAATTATTTAATAATTTTATATCATTATATATTTTTTTTATTAAAAAATAAATTTTAATTATTTTTTTATATTTTTTTTTATTATCTATTAACTTATTAATATTAATAATACTATTAATATTTTTAATAGTAATATTAATATTCTTATTTATTATCATAAATTTATTAATAAATTAATATAATTATATAAATAATAATTTTTAAAAAACGGAAAGAGAGGGATTTGAACCCCCGGAAGAATAAAAAATTCTTCTACGGTTTTCAAGACCGTTGCAATAAGCCACTCTGCCATCTTTCCTATATAATATATATTATATATAACAAATTTTTTTGTAAAAAAAAAATATTTATTTATAAAAAAAATGTCATTAAAAATAACAAAAGATTGTATAAATTGTGGAGCTTGTGAATTAGAATGTCCTAATAAAGCTATATATGAAGGGGGTAAAAAATGGCAATTATCAGAGGGGACTTCTATTAAAGAAAAATTTATTTTAAATAAAAAAAATAAAAAAGTTTTTAAATATAAAAAATATTATCCTATTAAAAAAAATATATATTATATAGTAAAAGAAAAATGTACAGAATGTATAGGTTTTTATAAAAATCCTAAATGTGCTTCTGTTTGTCCTATTAATTGTTGTATTAAAGATAATAATTATTATGAAACTAAAGAAGAATTAATAAAAAAAAAAAAAAAATTACATAATATAAAATAAAATAAAATATCAATATCAATATCAATATTATATAATATAATATAATATGACGTAAGGGGGATTTGAACCCCCGACTTTTGGATTATGAGACCAATACTCTACCACTGAGTTATTACGTCTTTTTTTTAAAAAAAAATAAAAAATTTATATATAATTTTATATATGTATAATATAAATATATATAATAAAAATATTATAATAATAGGATTATTTAAAAAAAAAAATAAAAAAAAAAAATCTATAGAATATTTAAATGAATTAGAAAATTTATTAAAAATTTTTAATAGTAAAGTAAAAAAAAAATTTTTACAAAAAAGATTTAAACCACATAATTTAACTTATGTTGGAAAAGGCTTTTTAAAAAAAATTTTTATTTATATAAAAAAAAAAAAAATAAATACTGTAATATTTGATGATGAATTATCTTTAAGTCAAATTAAAAATATTGAAAATAAATTAAAATGTTTTATTTCAGATAGAACTAAATTAATATTAGATATTTTTACTTTTAAAGCTAAAACTTATTATTCTAAAATACAAGTAAAATTAGCTCAATATAAATATTTATTACCTAGATTAAAACATATGTGGAAACATTTAAAAAGACAAAAAGGTGGAATAGGATTACGTGGACCTGGAGAAAAAGAAATAGAAACTGATAAAAGATTAATTAATAAATCAATTTTTTTTTTAAAAAAAAAACTTAAAAAACTTAAAAATCAAATTTTAATACAAAGAAAAAGAAGAAATAATATAATAAATATTACTTTAATAGGTTATACAAATGTAGGTAAATCTACTATTATTAGTAAATTAACTAATACTAATTTAATTATTAATAATAATTATTTTACTACTTTAGATACTAAAGTTAATTTTTTTATTTTTAAAAAAAAAAAATTTATAATAATTGATACTATAGGCTTAATAAGAAAAATACCTACTCAATTAATTGAGTCTTTTAGATCTACTATTTTAGAATTAAAAAATTCTAATATAATTTTATATATTCTAGATATTACATCTAATAATATTATAGATATACTTATATATAAAGTAAAATTTTTATTAAAATTAAAAATTATTAAAAAAAAAAAAATTATTATTTTTAATAAAATAGATAAAATTAAAAATTTTAATATTAAATATATTAAAAATATTTTTTTTAAAAATAATTTTTTTTATTTTAAAAAAAAAAAAATAATTTTTTTTTATAAAAAAAATAAAAAAATATATTTTAAAAAAATAAATTATATATATATAACTACTAAAAAAAAAGAAGATATAATAAAATTAAAAAAAAAAATATATAAAGAATATATTAAATAAAAAAATGGTCTCGGCTGGATTTGAACCAGCGACCTCTTGATTATGAGTCAAGTGCTATAACCTACTAAGCTACGAGACCTATTTTTTTAAATATTAAAAAATATTATATATTATATATTATATATTATATATTATATATTTTTTATATTAAAAAAAAATTCTTTTTTATTATATTTATATTTAAATTTTTTTTTAATTTTTTTTTTAAAATAAATATTAATAGTTAATGTTTCTTTTAAAATTTTTTTTTTATATTTATTAATTATATTAATATAATTTAAATTATAAAAAAAAATATTAATTTTATCTGTTAATTTATATTTTTTATATTTTCTTAATTCTTGTATTAATCTTATTAAATCTCTTATAAAACATTCTTCTTTTAATTTATTAGTTATTTTTATATCTAAAATAATTAATATATTATTTTTAGAATACATAATTATATTTTTATTTATATTTTTATAAATAATAAAAATTTCATTTAAATTAATTTTAATTTTTTTATTTTTAATTTTTATATATATATATTTTTTTTTTTCTAATTTTTCTATTTCTTTTTTTTTTAAATTTAATAAATAATTAGATATATAATTTATATTTTTTTTATATTTTGGTCCTAATATTTTATAATTTAATTTTATTGTTTTTTTAATATATTTATTTATTTTTTTTATATTTATAAATTTTATTTTTTTTATATTAACTTCATTTTTTAATAAATATAAAAATTCTTTTTTTTTTTTTATTTTTTTATTAATTTTGTTATCTAAAATATAAACTTTATTTAATGGTTGTCTAACTTTTAAATTTTTTTTTTTTCTTAAAGATAAAATAATATTAGAATATTTTCTAATAAAAAACATATATTTTTCAATATTATTTTTAATAAATTTTTTTTTATATTTAGGAAATTTAGTTAAAATAATATTTTTTTTTTTATTATTAACTAATTTTATATATATATATTCCATAAAAAAAGGTGAAATAGGAAAAGAAATTTTAATAATATTTATTAAACATATATATAAAGTTTTATAAGCTGATATTTTATCATAATCATATTTATATTGCCAAAATCTATTTCTAGATAATCTAATATACCAATTACTTAAATCATTTATTACAAAATTATATATATCTCTAGTTACTGAATATATATTATATATTTTATAATTTTTATATGTTTTATATAATAAATTATTTAATTTTGATAAAATCCATATATCAATATATTTTTTTTTATATTTAACATTTTTTTTAAAAGTAAAATTATCTATTTTAGAATAATTTAAAAAAAATAAAAAAACATTATATAATGTATTAAAAAATTTAATAATAATTTTTTTAATATTTTTTATATTAAATTTTATATTTTTCCATGGTAAATTATTATATATCATATACCATCTTATACTATCTGGACCATATTTTTTTATAATTTTAAATGGATTTAATGTATTACCTTTACTTTTAGACATTTTTTTACCTTTTTTATCTAAAATTAATCCTAATGGTAATACATTCTTATAAGAAATAGATTTAGATATTATACTAGATATAACATGTAATGTAAAAAACCAACCTCTAGTTTGATCTAATCCTTCACTAATAAAATTAGCTATTTTTTTTTTTTTTTTATTAAAAGGATAATAATTTTGAGCATATAAAGAAGCCCCTGAATCTAACCAAACATCTATAACATCTGATTCTCTATACATTTTTTTATTTTTTTTAGATACTAAAATAATTTTATCTAAAAAATGTTTATGTAAATCTATTTTTTTGGATAATATATTTTTTTTTATAAATCCTAATTTAATAGATTTTTTTATTTCATATTTTAATTCTTTTATTGATCCTATTACTAAAAATTCTTTTTTATTTTTAGTTTTCCATATTGGTAAAGGTGTACCCCAAAATCTAGATCTAGAAATATTCCAATTTTTTATATTTATTAACCAATTTTTAAATTTTTTTTTTATAGATTTATTTAAACACCAATTAATATTATTACTTAATATTAATATTAATTTTTTAATTTTTTTTAAATTAATAAACCATGATTTTATAGGATAATAAATAATAGGTTTATTAGTTCTCCAACAATGAGGATAAATATGATTATATTTTTTTTTTTTATATAATTTTTTAATTTTTATTAAATAATTAATAAAAAATTTATCAATAGAAAAATTTTTATTATCATTATATATATCTTTTATATATTGCCCCCCTATAAATGGTACTTTTTTAATAAATTTCCCATATTTATTTACAATAGGATTATTATTATTATTTTTAATATTTAAATAAAGATTAGATAATTTATTAATTTTGGCTATTTTAAAGTCTTCTTTACCATAATTAGGAGCTATATGTATTATACCAGTACCTTTTTTTTTTTTAATAATATTTAATGTATCATTTATAATTAAAAAAGATTTTTTTTTTTTATAAGGTTTTAACCAATTTATTAATTGATTATATTTTAATCCTATTATTTTTTTACCTTTAAATTTTAATAAAATTTTATATTTTTTATTAAATAATTTTTTATTAATATTTTTTTCTGATATTATAATATTTATTTTTTTTTTAAAATATATATTATATATATTTATTAATATATAATATATATTACTATTTATTAATAAAGCAATATTAGAAGGTAAAGTCCAAGGAGTAGTAGTCCAAGATAATAAATAAATTTTTTTTTTTATTTTTTTAAAAAATTTATTTTTTTTTAACTCAAATAAAATATATAAAGAAATTTCTTTAATTTTTTTATGTGTATAAGGTAAATTTAATTCTTGATAACTAATAGGTGTAACTGCTATAGGGGAATAAGGTAAAACTTTATATTTTTTATATAATAATTTTTTATTATATATTTTTTTAATAATCCACCATACACTTTCTATATATTTATTAGAATAAGTAATAAAATAATTTTTTTTATTAAAAAAATAACCTATTTTATTAGTAAATTTTTTCCAAAATATTAAATTTTTATTTACAAATTTTTTACAATTATAATTATAATCTTTAATTGTTATTTTTTTACCTATTTCATTTTTTTTTATTTTTAATTTTTTTTCTACTTCTATTTCAATTGGCAATCCATGAGTATCCCATCCTAATTTAGATATAACTTTATAGTTATTCATAGTATAAAATCTATAAAAAATATCTTTTATTATTCTAGAAAATATATGATGTACTCCTGGTTTTCCATTAATTGATGGTGGGCCATCATTAATTATAAATTTTTTTTTATATTTTTTTTTTTTATAATAAAATAAAATTTTTTTTTTACTCCAAATTTTGAATATTTTTTTATATATTTTATATAAATTTAATTTTTTATTCACTATATTTTTTTTTTTTTATAAAAAAATATATGTCATTAAACATAAAAATATATTTTATATTAATTTTTTTTAAAAAAAAAATAGCCCATAGGGGAAATTGAACCCCTCCCTTCAGAATGAAAATCTGACGTCCTAACCTATAGACTAATGGGCCTATATGAAATAATAATTATTTTTTTATTTTTTTAATTAAATTACATATATTTTTTTTAATTCTAGAAGATTTATTAATATGAATTATTTTTTTTTTAGTTAATTTATCTAAATTAGAATATAATATAGGTATATAATTATTTATTTTTTTATAATTTTTATTTATTAAATTTTTTTTAAATTTTTTTATTAAATTTTTAAAAATATTATATTTAGATTTATTATAATTTTTATTTTTAATATTTTTTTTTTTATTTTTAATATTTTTTTTTTTTTTTTTTTTATTATTATTGTTTTTTAACATTTTTTTTTAAAATTTTAAATAAAAATAAAAAATAATAATTATTATTATATTATAATATATATATTTTTTTTAAAAAAAAAATTAATTATATTTATAATTGAAACCTAACTCTTTTAAGTCTTTCCAAAAATTAGGATATGATTTATTAACAGTATTAGGATTTTTAATAATTAAATTTTTATTTTTTATAGCTAAAACAGAAAATGCCATAGCCATTCTATGATCTTTATAAGTTTCTATTATTATTTTTTTTTTTTGTTTAATTTCTATAAATTTTATTATTTTAATTGATTTATTATTTATTTTAGTTATAGTACCATTTTTTTTTAATTCTTTTTTTAATGCTTTTAATCTATCAGTTTCTTTTATTTTTAAAGTTTGTAATCCTGTTAATAAACATTTTATTTTTAAAGCTGAACAAGTTAAAATAATAGTTTGTGCTATATCAGGGGTAGATTTTAAATTTAATTTTAAAAATTTAGGATATTTAAATTTTTTATTTTTATATATTAAAATTTTTTTTTTAAAAAATTTAGTTTTTATTCCAAAATATTTTTTATATATTTTAACTATTATACTATCACCTTGTAAACTTTTTTTTTTAAAATATTTTAAAATTAATTTAATATTTTTATAATTTATTAATGTAATAATAGAATAAAAATAAGAAGCAGAACTCCAATCTGATTCAATATAATATTTTTTTTTTTTTATTTCTTTTTTATTATTTATAATAATAATATTTTTTTTATATTTTATTTTAAAATTTAATTTTTTTAAAATATTTATAGTCATTTTTATATATGAAAAAGAAATTTTTTTTTTACTTAAATATATTTTTAATCCATTATTTAATTTAGGAGCTATTAATATTAATGAAGTAATATATTGACTACTAATATTAGATTTTATATATATTTTATTTTTTTTTATTTTATTTCCTATTATTTTAATAGGGGGATAACCTTTTTTTTTTAAATATTTAATTTTTGCTCCTATTTCTTTTAAAGATTCTACTAAATAAAAAATAGGTCTATTTTTCATTCTTTTTGATCCTGTTAATATTTTTTTTTTTTTATTTTTTATAGTAATAGTAAAATAAGAAATTAAAAATCTCATTACGGTACCAGCATCTTTTATATTTATTTTATTTTTTTTTTCTTTTTTTAAAGAATTTATCATTATTTTAGTATCATTAGAATTTGATAAATTAATTAATTCTAATTTATTAAATAATTTTTTTATTATTAATAATCTATTAGATTCACTTTTAGAACCACTAATATTAATAATAATTTTTTTTTTTTTAATTAAATTTTTATTATTATAATTTAATATAATTGAATTATTCATTTTTATTTTTTTTTAAAAAAAAATTTATATTATTTAATATATAATATTAATATATTTATATCAGTAGGTGATATACCACTTATTTTAGAAGCTTGACCTATTGATAATGGTCTATAAAAATTTAATTTTTCTTTTGCTTCTATAGATAATGATTTTATTTTTTTAAAATTTAATTTTTTAGGTATTTTTAATTTATCCAATTTATTCATTTTTATAATATTTCTTTTTTCTTTTTTTATATAATATTCATATTTAATTTCATTTGTAATTATATTATAATATTTAAATATATATTTAATATTTTTTTTAATAAATTTTTTATTTTTAATTAATTTTAATATATTATTAATTGTTATTTCAGGTCTTGTAAGATATTTATTAATTAATATTTTTTTATTATTAATCAATATTTTTTTTTTTTTAAAATATTTAATTATTTTTTTTATTCTTTTTTTTTTTTTTTTAACTTTTTTTAATTTTCCCTTTTTTATAAGTCCTATTTTATAACCTTTTTTAATTAATCTTATATCAGCATTATCTTGTCTTAAAAGTATTCTATATTCTGCACTAGATGTAAATATTCTATAAGGTTCGTTAGTACCTTTATTTATTAAATCATCTATTAAAACCCCTATATAAGATTCATTTCTTTTTAAGATAAATGGTTTTTTATTTTTAATTCTTAAATAAGAATTAATACCTGCTATTATTCCTTGAGCTGCTGCTTCTTCATATCCTGTTGTTCCATTTATTTGACCAGCAAAAAATAAATTACTTATTTTTTTAGTTTCTAAAGTATTTTTTAATTGTATAGGATTAAAATAATCATATTCTATAGCATAACCAAATTCTAAAATTTTAGCTTTTTTTAATCCTTTTATACTTTTTATTATTTTATATTGTATTTTTTTAGGTAAACTAGTAGATAATCCATTTATATAAAATATTTTACTTTTCCAACCATCAGGTTCTAAAAATATTTGATGTTTTTTTTTTTTTTTAAATTTAAAAATTTTATCTTCTATTGATGGACAATATCTAGGTCCATTATTATTAATAATACCTTTAAATAAAGGAGATTTATTAAAATTTTTTTTAATTAATTTATGAGTCTTTACATTAGTATATGTTATATAACATTTTTTTTGTTTTTTTAAATATTTTGTTTTTGAAAAAGAAAATTTATAAAAAGTTTTATCTATTTTTTGTTTAATTAATTTTTTAAAATTTATATATTTTTTATATATTCTAGGTGATGTACCAGTTTTCATTCTACCTGATTTAAATCCTATTTTTTTTAATTGTTCTGTAATACCTATAGAAGATTTTTCTTTTATTCTACCACCTTTATATGAATAATTACCTATAAAAATTTTACCATTTAAAAATGTACCATTAGTTAAAATAACAGATTTACAATATATATTTTTATTATCTTTAGTAATTACTCCTAAAATTTTTTTTTTTTTAATTATTAATTTTAAAACTATATCTTGTATAATATTTATTTTTTTTTTTTTTATATATTTATAAATATTTTTAATATATAATTTTCTATCTACTTGAGCTCTAGGACTCCACATAGCTTCTCCTTTAGATTTATTTAACATTTTAAATTGTATCATTGATAAATCAGTAAAAATTCCCATATATCCTCCTAAAGCATCTATTTCTTTTACTAATTGGCCTTTACCAATACCACCTATAGAAGGATTACAAGACATTTTACCAATATTTTTTATATTCATAGTTATTAATAATACTTTAGCACCTAATTTAAAAGTAGATAATAAAGCTTCTAATCCAGAATGGCCACCTCCTACAATAATTATATCAAATTTTTTTTTTTTATTCATTTTTTTTTAAAAAAAAATTTAAATTTTTTTTAAATTTATATTTTTTAAAATAAAAATTTGTTTTTTTAAAAATTTTTTTTTCATCAAAACCTATTAAATGTAGAATAGAATGAATAATAACTTTTTTCATTTCTATATCAAATAATACTTTATATAATATTGAATTATAATAAATTTGTTCAAAACTAATAAAAATATCACCATATATTATATTATTATTATTTGAATAATTAAAAGATATAGTATCAGTATATTCTTTTTTTTTTAAAAAAGAATTATTTATATTTAAAATATATTTATTTTTACAAAAAATAAAATTTATATTATAAATTTTTTTTTTATTATTTTTAATTATTAAAATAATTCTTTTTAGAATTTTTTTTTTATTTTTAATAAATAATTTTTTTTTTTTTTTTTTTATAAAAAAATTAATCATTTTTTTTATTTTTAAAATAAATTAAATTAATAATTTTTATAAAAAATAATTAAATTTAAATTAAAATAATGCTATTTAATAATTTTATTAATATTATTAATATAATTTGTATTAGTGGTAATGGGGGTAATGGTAAAGTTAATTTTAAAAAAAAAAATAAAAAAAAAGGTAAACCTGATGGTGGTAATGGTGGAAATGGTGGTAATATAATTTTTATTAGTGATAAAAATATTTTTTCTTTTTTTTTTTTAAAAAAAATATATAAAGCAGAAAATGGTTATATTGGTGAAAATAATTGTAAAACAGGAAAAAATGGCCAAAATTGTTATATAAAAATACCAATTAATACATTATTAACATATAAATATAAAAATATTAAAAAAAAAATATATTTTAAAAAAAATAATATAAAAAAAAAAATATTATTAGGGGGTAAAGGTGGAAAAGGAAATTTTTTTTATAAAAATTCTAAAAATCAAAAAACTACTAAATATAGTGAAGGGAAAAAAGGAATTAAAAAAAAAATAAATTTAATATTATTATTTAATGTAAAAATAGGTATTATAGGATTACCTAATAGTGGAAAATCTACAATATTATCTTTAATTACTAATTCTAAACCTAAAATAAATAATTATTTATTTACTACAATTAGACCTAATTTAGGTATTTATAATAATAAAAATTATTTAAATTTTTTAGTTATGGATATACCTATTATAATTAAAAATTTATATAAAAAAAAAAAAATTAAAATAAATAAAAAAAATTTTATATATATAAAAAAAACTAAAATATTATTAATTATTATTAATTATAATTATTATAAAAATTTTTTTATAGATTTTTATTTAATTAAAAATAAATTTTTTAAAAATAAAAATTTATATAAAAAAAAAAAAAAAATTATTTTAATATCTAAATATGATTTAAAATTTAAAAAAAATAATAAAAATTTATTTTATATAATTAATTTTTTAAAAAAAAAAAAAATATATTTTTGTTTTTTTTCTATTTTTAATAAAAAAAAAAATATTTTTTTTTTAAAAAAAATAATAAATAAATTATTAAAATAATTTTTTTTTTATATATTTAATTAAATTTTTAATATCATTAGGTAATTTTATAGAAAAAATAATTTTTTTATTATTAATAGGATGATTAAATTTTAAATAATAAGAATGTAAAGCCAATCTAGGTAAAATTTTAAAACATTTTAAAATTTTTTTTTTATTTTTTTTTTTATTAAAAATTTTTATTTTATTACCACCATATATTTTATCATTAAAAATAGAATGACCTATACTATTAAAATGTACCCTTATTTGATGAGTTCTACCAGTTTTAATTATACATTTTACTAAAGTTAAAAATTTATAATTTTTAATTATTTTATATTTAGTAACAGAAAATTTACCATATTTTTTATTATTATAAACTTTCATTTTAATTCTATTATTTAAATCTCTACCTATATAATTTTTAATAACATCTTTTTTTTTAAAAGGTTTACCCCATATTAAAGTTAAATATTTTTTTTTAATAGTTTTATTTAAAAATTGATTTTTTATATTAATAAAACTATGTTTAGTTTTGGCTATTAATAATAATCCTGATGTATCTTTATCTAATCTATGTAATAATCCAAATCTATAATTAGAATAATTTAATTTTTTTTTTTTTTTTTTTTTAAAATAAAATTTTAACCAATTAATTAAAGTATTATTATAATTCCCATATCCTGGATGTACTACTAAACCTGGTTGTTTATTAATAATAAGTAAATAATTATCTTCATAAATAATATTTATTTTTATATTTTTATTTTCAATTATTTTTTTTTTTTTTTTTTTAAAAATAAAAATAACTATTTTATCATTTAATTTTATTTTTTTATTTTTTTTATTAATATTTTTTTTATTTAATAAAATTTTTTTTTTAAAAATATTTTTTTGTATTTTTTTTCTTGATATTTTTTTTTTTAAAAAAAAAAATAAAAATTTATCTATTCTTTTATTTTTTATTTTTTTTTTTTTTATAAATATTAATTTTTTAATCATTATTTTATTTAAAAAAAATAAAAATAATTTATTAGTGGAGTTGGCGGGATTTGAACCCGCGTCCATATTAAAACTATTAAATATTATTTACATATTTATCTAATTTAGATTAAAATTTTTTATTATTTAAATTAGCAAATAAATAAAAAAATTATCTATTTTTTTTTAAAAAATATATAAATTAAATAGATAAAAAAATCTATATATTTTTTTTTAAAAAAAATTATATTTTTATACTAAATAAATTTTTAGATAAAAAATATAAATAATTTAAAATTATGCTGCAATATTATATTTATATTCTCCTTTTATTTTTAAAATTTATATTTTTTAAAGTTTATATATAAAAACTATATGAATATTTAAAATATTTTAACATGTCAAAACCATTTTACAACCCCATTTTTAAAATTTTTAAATATATTATTATTATTAATAATAATAAAAAAATATATTTATTTAAAATTATAAATTATTTTAATATTAAACTTAATATAGCCATTTTATATACTTTAATACCTAATCCTATAATTATACCTTTACAATAAGGCGAAATTAATGATTTATGTCTTATATCTTCTCTAATAAAAATATTACTAATATGTACTTCAATTATTTTTAATTTATTTTTAATACTTCTAATAGTATCAGAAATAGCTAAAGAAGTATGTGAATAAGCCCCTAAGTTTATTATAATACCTATTATATTTTTAATATTACTTTTTTTATATAAAATATCTATTATTTTACTTTCACTATTACTATTATAAATTTTTATATTATATTTTTTTTTTAAAAATTTTTTTTTTAAATTTATTAAATATTCATTTATATTAACTTTTCCATATATTTTTTTTTCTCTATTTCCTATTTTATTTATATTAGGTCCATTAATTATTAAAATATTATTTTTCATTTTTATTATTTTTAATTATATTATATACTTTTTTTTTTTTTAAATTAATATAATTACCTTTTTTTAAATTAAAATCTTTTAATTTAAATCCTGCAAAATTTATTCTAATTAAATTTATTATTTTATATCCTAATTTATTAAATAATCTATGTAATATTTTATTCCATCCTAAATTAATAGATATTATTAATTTTTTTTTATCTTTTTTTATTAATTTTATAAAATTAATTTTAATTTTACCTTCTTTTAATTTTACTCCATTTTTAATATATAATAAATCTTTATATAATAATTTTTTATTTAAAAAAACTTTATAATCTTTATTAATTTTATATTTAGGATGTATTAATTTTAGAGTTAAATCACCATCATTAGTAATTAATAATATACCTGTAGTATTTTTATCTAATCTACCAACAGGAAAAATACCATATTTTTTATATATATTGGGTATATAATAAAATATAGTTTTTCTATTTCTATTATCTTTTAATGTAGTTATACAATTTTTAGGTTTATTAAAAATTAAATAAATATTTTTTTTAATAAATAAAATTTTATTATTATATTTTATTATATCATTTATAAATACTTTATAACCTAATTCTTTAATTATATTATTATTAACTGATATTAATCCTAATTTTATTAAAAAATCAGCTTTTCTTCTTGAACATAAACCACTTTTAGATATATATTTATTTAATCTAATTTTTTTATTATTAATATTAATCATTTAAAATTAAAATATATTTTTTTTTTTTTTTAAAATATTATTTAATATACCATTAATAAATTTTATATTTTTAGTAATAGAATAAATATTAGTAATATAATTATATTCTTTAATTAAGATTTTAATATTTATTTTTTTTTTATATAAATAATATTCAATAATAGCTATTTTTATAATTAATAAATCTATTATATTTAATCTATTTATATCCCATTTTATTAAAAATTTTTTAATAATTTTATTTAATTTTTTATTATATAAAATATAATATTTATATATTTTATATATAAAAAAAATATTTTTTTTTTTAAAAATTTTTATTTTTTTATTATAATTTAATATTAAAAATAATTTATATTGTATAATTTTTTTATCTTCATATTGTAAAAAAAAATTTTTTTTTAATTTATTAATTTTTTTAAAAATATATTTATTTTTATATTTTTTTTTAAAAAATAAAAATATTTTTTTATATTTTTTATAAATTTTTTCTTTTTTTTTCTTTAAAAAAAAAAAAAAATTTTTTTTATATATATATTTATTATTATATTTAATATATATTATTTTAATTATTTTTATTCTTAAATAATTTTTAATTTTTAAAAAATTCAATTTTTTTATTTTTATATATATTATTATAATATTATTATTTAATAATAAAAATAATTTTTATTATTTAAAAAAAAATTAATGAAAAATATGGAAGATAAAGATAAAATTAAAGTTAATAATTATTATAATAAAAAAGAAATAAAAGAAATTTATTCAAAAACTTTAACATCAGGAAATAAAAGATATTTTTTTGATATTAGAGAAAATAATAATAATGATTATTATTTAAGTATTACTGAAAGTAAAAAATTTTTTTTAAGTGATGGTAGACCAATATATAGAAAACATAAAATTTTTTTATATAAAGAAGACTTTAAAGAATTTAAAGAAATATTATCTAAAATGATAAATTATATTTTAAAAAAAAAAGAAAAAATTAAAAATAATAAAAAAAAAGAAAAAAAAAAATAAATTTCTGTCATTTTTTTATATTATATTATTTTTTTAAAAATTAATAATATAATATAAAAAAATGTAAAAAATGAAAAGGAAAATATGTATAGTAGGTAAAAGTAATGTTGGAAAATCTACTTTATTTAATTTTTTAATAAAAAAAAAAAGATCATTAATAGATAAAAAAAAAAATACTACTAAAAATAATAATTATGGTTATTTAAAATATAAAAATAATATTTATTTAATAATAGATACAGCAGGTTTTTTTGAATATAAAAAAAAAAATAAAAAATTAAAATTAGATATATTTAATCAAATATTATTAGCTATTAAAGAATCATTTTTAATATTATTTGTAGTAGATATTAAGTCTGGATTATCATCATTAGATATTATGATATCTAAAATTTTAAGGAAAATTAATAAAAAAATATTTTTATTAATTAATAAAATAGATATTAAAAAATATTTAATAAATATTAATGATTTTTATAAATTAGGGATAAATAATATTTTTTATATATCGTGTACTCATAATATAGGTTTTAAAAAATTATATAATAATATATATTTATTTTTTAAAAAAATAAAAAAAATAAAAATTATAAAAAATAAAATTAAAATATCAGTATTAGGAGTACCTAATTCAGGTAAATCTACTTTTATTAATAATTTTTTTAGGGAAAAAAAAACTATAGTATCAAATATAATAGGGACTACTACTGATAGTTTATTTTTTTATTTAAAAGAAAAAAAAAATATATTTTTAATTATAGATACTCCAGGTATTTTTAAAAAATTAAAATTTAATATTGATAAAAAAAAATATTTAAAAAAAATTATTCTTATAATAAAAGAATCAGATATTTGTTTATTAATAATAGATATTAATAATTATATAACTAAAAATGATTTATATATATATAAAAAAATATTATTTTTTAAAAAAGGGTTAATAATTATTTTTAATAAAATTGATTTATTTAAAAAAAAAAAAAATAAAATTAATAAAAAAATTTTAAAAATTTTTAATAATAATTATCCTATTTATTATTTAAATAATAAAAATAAATTAAATATTAATATTATTAATAAAATTAAAAAAACAATAATTTTAATATTTAAAAATAAAAATAAAAAATTAAATACTAGTTTTATAAATAAAAAAATATTACATATAATAAATAAAAAAAAATTTAAAATTAAAAATAAAATTTTAAAAATTAAATTTTGTTATCAATTAAAAAATAAATTATATCCTAGTTTTATTTTAATATCTAATTTAGAAAAAAAAATTAATAATAATTATAAAAAATATATAATTAAATTAATTAATAAAAAATTAAATTTTTATGGTTGTACTATTAAAATTAATTTAATTAAAAAAAAAAATGTTAAATATTAAATATATTATTAATAATAAAAAATTATTTATTAGTAATTTTAAAAAAAGAAAAAAAAAAAAATATATTTTAAAAATAAAAAAAATAATAAAATTAAATAATATTGAGAAATATATAATAAAAAAAATTAATAATTATAATTATAAATTAAAAAATAATATTAATTTTTTAAAAATTAAATTTATTAAAAAAAAAAATTTAAAAATAAAAAAAAAAAAAAAAAAAAAAAAAAAAAAATTAATAAAAAAAAAAAAAAAAAAAAAAAAAGAAAAAAAAAGAATTAATATTAATTAGAAAATTAATAAAAAAAAATTTAATTAAAATACCTAACATAATTAATGAGATTTATTTTAAAAAAAAATATATTAAAATTAAAAAAAATTTAATAATTTATAAAAATAAATATAAAGAATATATAAAAATAAAAAAAAAAAAATTTTTATCACATATAGAATTATCTAAAAAATTTAAAATTTTTAAAAAAGCTACTGAAATAAGTGGTAATGGTTTTGTATATTATTATGGATTAGGATTAAAAATTTATAAATCATTAATTAGATATTTAATTTTTAAAAATAAAAAAAAAGGGTATAAAGAAATAGAATTACCTTATTTAGTTAATAAAAATTCTATTTATGGTACTGGACAATTACCTGATAAAAAAAATCAAATTTATAATATAAAAAAAGATAAATTATATTTAATACCTACTAGTGAAGTGCCATTAATTAATTTATTTAAAAATAAAATTATTAATTTTAATAAATTACCTATAAAATTACAATCATATACAAATTGTTTTAGAAGAGAAGCAGGTTCTTATGGTAAAAAAGTAAAAGGATTAAATAGATTACATCAATTTGGAAAAGTTGAAATAATAGAAATTACAAATAATAAAAATTCTAATATAAGATTAAAAAAAATGTTAAAACATATAAAAAATATATTAAAATCTTTAAATCTTATTTTTAGAATAAAATTATTACATTTTAATAATATCAATATAACATCTTCTATAACATATGATTTTGAAATTTATTCAGTAGGTCAAAAAAGATGGTTAGAAATTAGTTCTTTATCTAATTGTTTAGAATATCAATCTTATAATTTGAATATTTTTTTTAAAAAAAAAAAAAAAAAAGAATTATGTCATATTTTAAATGGTAGTTGCTTATCTATACCTAGATTATTAATAGCTATATTAGAAATGAATTATTTTAATAATAAAATTAATATACCTAAAGTTTTATTACCTTTTTTAAAATATTAATTTTAAAAAAAATGATTAATAATTATATTTATAATTATTATAATAATATATATTATATTAATATTTATACTGATGGTTCTGTTTTAGGTAATCCAGGACCTGGTAGTTATGCTATTATAATTAATTTTTTTTTAAATATTAAAATATTAACGTCTAAATTTATATATAGATATACTACTAATAATAGAATGGAATTATATGCTATAATAGAAGCTATTAAATATATAAATAATTTTTTAAACTTAAAAAAAGTTATATATATATATATATATACTGATTCTAAATATATTATAAATACTATAAAAATATTAAATATTTGGGTAAAAAAAAAATTTTTTAAAAAAAAAAATATTGATTTATGGAAAATTTTTTTTTTTTTAAAAAAAAAAAATATATATTTTTATTGGATAAAAGGTCATAATAATAATTTTTTTAATGAAAAATGTAATTATTTGGCTAAAAAAATAGTAAAAGATAAAAAAAAAAAAAAAAAATTAATAGATTATAATTATGAAAATAATATTAATTATTAATTTTTTTTTTAAAAAAATTAAAAAAAAAGTTAATATCTTTATCACGTTAATTAATAATTTATTTTAAAAATTAATGAGGAAAGTCTGGACACTAAAGAGAAAATACAAAGGATAATAACCTTACATTGTAAAATGATGAATAGTGCAACAGAAAGAAAGTATAAAATTAAAAAATTTTATAGTGAAATCATGTAAACTCTGTATAGTGAAATGTCAAAATTCCATAACTTTCTCGGTTAATATGGTAGGTAGACAGATTGAAATATATGGTAACATATATTCTAGATAAATGATAAAGTATATTATATTATTATAATATATTATTATAATATAATATAACAGAATCCAGCTTATATATTAACTTTTTTTTTAATATTATTTAATATTTAATATTAAATATTTTATTTTTTTTTTAAAAATTTTAATAATAACTTTATCACCTTTTTTTTTTCCTATTAATCTTTTAAATAAAGGTGAATTAATAGAAATTTTATTTTTTTTTATATTGGCTTCTATATCAGATACTATTTTATAATTATTTATTTTATTATTTTTTAAATTTTTTATTTTTACTTTTGAATAAAGTTGTATTTTATTTTTTTTTTTTTTAATAATACTATTATCTAATATATTTATATTAGAAATTTTTTTTTTAAAATTATTAATTTTTATTAATAATAATTCATATTCTTCTTTGGCTATATTATATTCATTATTTTCTGATAAATCTCCTCTTTCTAAAGCTTCATTTATTTTTTTTATTTTTTTTTTTTTTATATTTTCTAATTTTAATAATTTTTTTTTTATTTTTTTTAAATATTTTTTATTTATATATTCCATATATTATAAATTTTAATTTTAAATTAAAATATAATATATATTTTATATTTAAATATTATAAATAATGAAAAAAAAAAATTTTTTTTTTAAAAAAAAAAAAAAAAAATATTTTTTAAATTTTAAAAAAAAAAAAATTTTTTTATTTAGAATTTATAAAAAAAAAAAAATAAAATTAAATTTTAAAAAATTAAATAGAAAAATAATTAATTATATTAAAAATAAATTAAATAATTTTTTATCTAAAAAAGAAAAAAAAAAAAAATATATTTTTTTTTTAAAAAAAATTAATACTTTAATTTTTATTAAAGTCATAAATATTTTAAATAGTTATCTTTTATTAAAAGATAAAAATAATAATGAATTTTTTTTTTTCTTTAAAAAAGAAAATATAAATAAAAAATATTTTAAAATAAATAATTTTTATTATTTTTTAATAAAAAAAGTTTTTTTATATAAAAAAAAAATTTTTGTTTATTTAACTAGAAATAATAATTTATTTATTGAAAAATTATTATTTTTAAAAATACCTGAAATTAAAAATAAAATTATAATAATTAAAAAAATAGTAAGAATAAAAGGTATAAAATCTAAAATAGTAGTTTATTCAAAAAATAAAAATATAGATCCAATTGGAGCTTGTATAGGAATAAATAAATATAGAATAAATAATCTTAAAAAAGAATTAAATAATGAAAAAATAGATATTATTATATATAATAATAATATTATTAAATATATTAATAATATATTTTTACCATTTAAAATAAAAAAAATAAAATTTTTTAAAAATAAAATATTTTTAAAATTTAAAGAAAAAGATAAAATATCTTATATTATAGGAAAAAATGGTATTAATATAAAATTATCTTCTTTTTTATTAAAAAAAAAAATTACTATTTTAAATTAAAAATAAAAATTAAATTAAAAATTAATATATAAAATTAAAAATTAATATATAATATAATTATATTATAATAATATGATAAATATATTATATTTAATAATATTAAATTTTTTTTTTTTTTATAAAAAAAAAAAAAAAAAATTAATTAATAATAATTATTATAATAATAATTTTATTAATAATAATTATAATTATAATAATAAAAAAAAAAAAAAAAAAAAAAAAAAAAAAAAAAAAAAAAAAAAAAAAAAAATAATTTTATTTTTTTTATTAAAAATATTTTAATTTTTTTTTTTTTTTTAATATTTAATTTATTATATATATATATATCATATTTTTCAGGTTTTAAAAAAAAATAAAAAGAATTTTCCCAAATATTTTTAATATTTAAAAAATATAATCTTTTAATAATTAAATTTATTATTTTTTTTATATTTTTGTTTTTATATATTTTATTTTTTTTTATTTTTTTTAAATATTTTTTTAATAAAAAAAAGATTTTTTTTTTATTTTTAAATATATAATTTTTATTTATCCAACACATTTTTTTATAATTAATATGTAAATCTGATTTATTTATTTTTTTTATATTAAATAATTTAATTATATTTTTTTCATTTAATATTTCTTTTTTATTAGTAGGTGGACTCCATCCTAATAAAGCTAAAATATTAAATAATGATTCAGGTAAAAATCCTTTATCTTTAAAATTATTTTTTATATTAAAAAATTTAGATTTTATAGGATAAATAGGGAATTTATTATTATTATTATTATTATTCCTTTTACTTATTTTTTTTCCATTTTTTTCATTTAAAATTAAAGGTAAATGAATAAAAATAGGTAATTTCCATTTTAAATATTTATATATTATAATATGAATAGGTGTAGAATATAACCATTCTCTACCTCTTATAATATGAGTAATTTTCATTAAATAATCATCAATTACACTTGCTAAATAATATGTAGGTGTATTATTAGATCTAAATATTATTTTATCATCTATTTTATTAGTATTAATATTAATTTTACCATATACTTTATCAAAAAAAATAATATTTTTATTTTTAGGTAATTTTAATCTAATCACATATTTTTTTTTTTTTATATAATATTTTATTTTTTTTTTTTTTAAGGTTAAAGAATTTTTTAAATATTTTCTATTTAAACAATTATATATAAAATTTTTATTATTATTTTTATAATATAAAATTTTTTTTTTTTTTTCAAAACAATAATAAGCTAATTTTTTTTTTAATAAAATATTTACATATTTTCTATATATATTTATTCTTTTAGATTGTATATAAGGTTTATATATACCACCTTTTTTATATCCTTCATTATATTTTATATTACACCATTTTAAAGAATTTATTATATATTTTATAGATTTTTTTATTAATCTTTTTTTATCTGTATCTTCTATTCTTAATAAAAAAATACCTTTTTTTTTTTTAGCAAATAAATAATTATATAAAGCAGTTCTTAATCCACCTATATGTAAAGGTCCAGTAGGACTAGGGGCAAATCTAACTCTAACTATTTTAAAATTTTTCATTTTTTTTTAAAAAAATTATATTAATATATATTAAATTATATTATATTTAATTTAATTATATATATTTTACTTTTTTAAAATAAAATAATATTATATTATATTATTATTAATGGCACTATGGCCGAGTGGTTAGGCAAAGGTCTGCAAAACCTTTTACAGTAGTTCAAATCTACTTAGTGCCTTTTTTTTTATTTTTTATTTTTTTTTCTCTCCACTTTTTAATTTTTTTATGATTACCAGATAATAATATTTTAGGTACAGCAATATTTTTATATTTATATGGTCTAGTATATAAAGGATATTCATATTTTCTATTAGATACATAAAATGTATCTGTTATAATAGATTTTTTATAATTATTTATTAATCTTAATATAGTATCTATTATTATTAATATAGGTATTTCACCATTAGATAAAATATATTTACCTATAGAATATTCATTAGTAATAAATTTATTTCTTATTCTTTGATCTATTCCTTTATAATAACCACTAATAAATAAAATTTTTTTTTTTTTTGATAATTTTTTAGCTATTTTTTGATTAAATAATTTAGAATCAGGTGTTAAATATAAAATATTATTATATTTTTTTTTTTTTTTTAATTTATTTATATACCTATAAATAGGTTCTATTTTAAGTATCATACCATATCCTCCTCCATATGGATAATCATCTATTTTTTTATTTTTTCCTATTCCATATTTTTTTAAATTATAAATATTTATATTTATAATTTTTTTTTTAAGATATTTATTTATTATAGGATAATATAAAAAAATTTTTTTCCAAAAAAATGGAAATAAAGTAATTATATCAATAATCATTTTTTTTTAAAAAAAAATAGCGGAGATAGGATTTGAACCTATGACCTTCGGGTTATGAGCCCGACGAGCTACCACTGCTCTACTCCGCAATAAAAGATAAATGATGAAAAAATTTAATTTTAATATAATTAATATATATAAAAATATATAAAATAAAAAATTTTTTATTAATTAATTTTAAATTAATAAATATTTATATTTAATATATAACCTATATGACTTCTTATATTTAAGATATAATTATTTTTAAATATTAAATATTGACCTTTTATACCTTTTAATTTATTATTAAATATTTTATATTTATCTAATTTTAGAATTTTTATTTTTTTTTTTATTTTATAAAAAGGATATTTAAATATATAAAATTTATTTTTTAAAATAATAAATTTTTTAAATTTTTTTAATTTTTTTTTAATTAAATATTTTTTTAAATTTAAAATTTTTTTTTTAATTAAAAATAATTTATTATTACTATAATTAATAGTTAACATTTTTCTAAAATTAGTTCTATCTAATAATTTATTTTTACATATTTCTTCTATAATACCAGCTAAATATCTATTAGGTGTTTTAGCTAATTTTAAAGCTATTATAGAACCTTGATCCATTAATCTAATAATAAAATTTTTTTTTAAAGTAATACCTACTTTAATATTACTAGTAAATGATAAATAAATAATATGATCTTGTATTTCAAATTTTTTTTCTTTAATTAAATTTTTTTTTTCTATATTTAAATGAGAAGTACATAAATAAGGTTTATATACACATATATTAAATATTTTTAAATAAAAACAATTTTTACAATAACCATTTTTAAAAATTTTTTTTTTTTAGAAAAACAATTTAAACAAAAAAAATTTTTAAAAAAAAAAAAAAAATTTTTATTAATATAATTATTTAATAAAATTTTTTTATTATTTTTAATATTTAAATAAAAAAATAATTTATTTTTATTATATTTTATAATCATTTTTTTTTTAATTAAAATATTATTATATATTAACATGATAAAATAATATTATTATTATATTTATAAAATAAAATATATTTTTTTTTAAAAACTCCTCAAGCTGGATTTGAACCAGCTACCTTCTGATTAACAGTCAGATGCTCTACCAAATGAGCTATTGAGGAAATAATTACATTATTATATTAAATATATAATTTATTAAATGAAAAAAAAAATTGAATTATTATCACCTATTGGTAGTATAGAAAGTTTATATGCTGCTATTAATTCTGGTGCTAATTCTATTTATTATGGTATTGAACAATTAAATATGAGATCTATTAATTCTAGTTTTAGAATAAAAGATATTAAATATATAAATAATATATGTATAAAAAATAATATAAAAAAATATTTAACATTAAATAGTATAATATATGATCATGATATAAATTTAACTAAAAAAATATTAAATTCTTCAAAAGATAATAATATAGATGGTGTAATAGCAATGGATAATTTTGTTATTAAATATTGTAATAAAATTAAAATACCAGTACATATTTCTACACAATTAAATATTACTAATATAGAATCATTAAAATTTTATTCTAAATATGCAGATGTATTTGTATTAAGTAGAGAATTAAATTTAAATCAAATAAAATATATTTGTAAAATTATTAAAAATGAAAATATATTAGGATTTTCTAAAAAAAGAATTAAAATTGAAATTTTTTGTCATGGTTCTTTATGTATGGCAACTTCTGGTAAATGTTATATAAGTTTACATTCTTATAATTCATCTGCTAATAGAGGTTCTTGTAAACAAAATTGTAGAAGAAAATATTTAGTTAAAGATAAAAAATCAAAATTTAAAATGTTAATAGATAATGAATATATAATGTCACCTAAAGATTTATGTACTATTAATTTTTTAGATAAAATAATTAAAACTGGTATAGATATATTAAAAATAGAAGGTAGAGGTAAATCACCTGAATATGTAAGTGTATGTACTAAAAATTATAAAAAAGCATTATTTTATATTAAAAAAAAAAAATATAGTAATACAATAAAAAAAAAATTAATAAATAATTTAAAAAAAGTTTATAATAGAGGATTTTGGGATGGCTATTATTTAGGTCAAAAAATAGGTGAATGGACTGATAAAGATGGTAATAAATCTATTTTTAAAAAAATATTTATAGGGATTATATTAAAATATTTAACTATTAAAAAAATAGCTATATTAGATATAAAAAATTATAATTTAAAAATTAATGATAAAATTTTAATTATAGGGAATAAAATAGGAGTAAAAAAATTTAAAATTAAATCTTTAAGAGATAAAAATAAAAAAAAAAAAAAAAAAATAAAACAAAATAATATATGTACTTTTTATATACCATTTAAAATTTATCCTAAAAATAAAATTTATAAATTAATAAAAAATTAAAAAAATGATTACTATAATTTTATATAGAAAAAAATGTATAGGATGTAGTTATTGTGAAATTAATAGCCCACTTTTTTTTAAAATTTCAAAAAAAGATGGTAAAACTATTTTATTAAATTCTTTTAAAAAAAAAAAATTTTATATATTAAAAAATATAGATAATTTTTTTTTAAAAAATTTAATAAAAACATCCAAAACATGTCCATTAAAAATAATAAATATACAAAAAAAATTAAAAAATTAATATTTTATTAAAAAATTTTTTTTTTTTTTTAAAAAAAAAACCATATCTTATAAATTGATATATTTTTTTTAATTTTAATTTTTTAATAAATATTTCACCATAACCTTTAATTATTTTAATAGAATTTTTATTAATAATTTTTTTTTTTTTAAAAAAAATATATTTATATAATAAAATATTTATTTTAACAAAATAATTAGTAGATACCCATTGAATAGTAGATTTTATTTCTTTTTTATTTATTTTTTTTTCTTTATATATTTTACAATATATATTTTTTATTTTTTTATTTTTTTTAACTATTTTATATAATTTAATTATATAACTATATTTTAATCTTACGTAATTATTCTTAGCTAATCTATAAAAATTTTTATTTTTTTTATATTTAAAATCTTTTTTATTTATATATATATGTTTAGTAAATGGTATTATTCTATTTTTAATTTTTATTTTTTTTTTTTTTTTTTTAAAATTTAAAATTGTTATTTTAATAGGATTTATTATAACCATTATTTTTTTTATTTTTTTTATTTTTTTTTTTTTTATTTCTAATTCTAAATTTTTTATATAATTATTATTATTTACTCTTTTAGTATATCCTAATTTTTTAATAAAATTAATTATAAATTTTGAATTATAACCTTTTTCTTTAAAAGAACTAATTGTACTTAATCTAGGATCATTAAAATTTTTTATAATTTTTTTTTTTTTAATTAAAATTAATTTTCTTTTACTAGTAATAGTATCTAAAAAATTTAATCTAGAAAATTCTATTTGTTTAGGTTTAATTTTATTAAATTTTTTATTATATATATTTTTTAAAAACCAATTATATAAAGGTTTATGATTTTGAAATTCTATAGAACATAAAGAATGAGTAATTTTTTCTATATAATCAGATTGACCATGTGCCCAATCATAAGTTGGATATATATTCCATTTATTTTTAGTTTTAAAATGTTTTTTTTTAATTATTCTATACATTATAGGATCTCTAAGATGATAATTAGGTGATTTATTATTTATTTTAGCTCTTAATATACATTCATTTTCTTTATATTTACCTTTTTTCATGTTTTTAAAAAAAAATAAATTTTCTTTTATATTTTTTATATTTAAAATATTTTTATTTTTTATTATTTGTATATAAGCTTTTTTTTTTTTAATAAGTTTTTTAGCCCATTTATATAATATAAAAAAATAATCTGATGTAAAACTTATTTTAGTGTATTTAAAACCCAACCATTTTATATCTTCTTTTATTTTTTTTACATATTTATAATTTTCTTTATTAGGATTAGTATCATCAAATCTTAAAATTATTTTAGTATTATACATTTTAGACAATTTAAAATTTATATATATAGCTTTAATATGCCCTATATGTAAATATCCATTAGGTTCAGGGGCAAATCTAAATTTTAATTTTTTAATTGATAATCCTTTTTTTATATCATTATTTATAATTTTTGTAATAAAATTATTCATTTTTATTTTTAATTATTTTTAAAATAAAAAATTTTTTTTTACCTTTTTGAATTAATAAATATTTATTTTTTATTAAATTTTTAAAATTTGTTATTAAATTATTATAAATATTTTTATTATTAACTAAAAAAATACCTTTATTTTTAATATATTTTTTATATTCATTATTTGATTTGAAAATTTTTTTAATTTTTATTAAATCATATATATATATATTTTTTTTTTTTTTAATATAAAAATTTATATTTTTAATATATTTTTTAATTAAAAAAAAATTTTTTTTAATTTTTTTAATTTTTTTTTTTTTAAATAATAATTTTGTTATAAATAAAATATTATAATAATTTTTTTTTCCATGTATCCAACAAGTTAATTTTTTAGCTATAATTTTTTGAAAATATTTATTTTTATTTTTTTTTTTTTTTTTAAAATTAAAAAAATATTTTATATAAATTAAACTATCATTATCAGATAAATTTATAAAATATTGATAAAAATTAAATATAGAAGTATATTTTTTAGATAACCAAATATTTTTATTAATAATACTACTTTTACTAAATTTTTTACCTTCTTTATCTAATAATAATGGAAATGTAAAACCATATATTTTTTTTTTTTTAATTAATTTTATACCTGTTGTTATATTAGTCCATTGATCAGAACCACCTATTTGTAAAATAATTTTTTTTTTTTTATTTAAATAAAAAAAATCATAAGCTTGTAAAATTTGATATATAAATTCAGATAAATATATACATTCTTTATTTTTTAATTTATCATTAATAATTTTTTTTTTTAACATTAAATTAATAGATATTTTATTACATATTTTATTTAAAAAATTAATTAATTTTATTTTTTTTAACCATTTTTTATTATTTATTATTTTAATATTACTATTATTTAATATTTTTTTTATTTGATTAATTATATATTTTTTATTTTTAAAAATTTCTTTATTTTTTTTTTTTTTTTTTTTAATGTTATTATTTTTAATATCTCCTATTTTTACAGTATAATTACCTATTAATATAAAAATTTTATTTTTTTTTTTAATTTTTTTAAAATAATTTGATATTATTTTTATAATAAATAAAGGTATTAAATGTCCTATATGTAAACTAATAAAAGAGGGATCAAAACCTATATATAAATTTATTCTTTTTTCTTTTAAAATTTTATTTAAATTTTTTGTTTTATTAATTATTAAATTTCTATTTTCTAATTCTTTAATTAAATTATTCATTTTTTATTTTAAATTTAAAATAAAAAAAAAAAATGATTAATAAAATTATTAAAAAAAAAAAAATAATATTAGGTATTGAAACTTCATTTGATAATACATCATCAGCTATATTAAAAGGTAATAAAGTATTATCAAATATTATTTATACACAAAATCATAAAAAATATAAAGGAATAGTACCTAATATAGCTTCAAACTTACATTTAATAAAAATTTTAAATATAGTAAAAAAATCTATTATAATAGCTAAAATAAAATTAAAAGAAATAAATGGTATAGCTTTTACTAGAGGGCCTGGATTAATCAATTCATTAATAATAGGTGAAAATTTTGCTAAATCTTTATCTTTAACTTTAAAAAAAAAAATTTTTGGAATTAATCATATACAAGCTCATATTTTTTCACATTATTTATATAATAAAAAAAAAAAATATCCTAATTTTCCTTTTTTATGTTTAAGTATTAGTGGTGGACATACTAAAATTTTTAAAGTAAATAATTTTTTTAAAATAAAAATATTAGGTGAAACATTAGACAATACATTAGGTGAATTATTTGATAAAATATCAATTTATTTAGGATTAGATTATTTAAAAGGACCAGATATTATAGAAAAATATAGTAAATATGGTATTTATAAATATATATTTCCTATACCTAAAGTTAATAATTTAAATTTTAGTTTTAGTGGATTAAATACTTTTATTTTTAATTTTATTAAAAATAATAAAAAAAGATATATAAAAAAAAATATATATAATATTTGTAGATCATTACATGAAACAATATTTATTATTTTAAAAAAAAAAATAAATAAAGCAATTAAAAAAACTAAAATAAAAACTATTACTATAACTGGTGGTGTTTCTTGTAATAAAGTTTTAATAAAAAAATTTTCAAAATATTTTAATAAAAAAAAAAAAAAATTTTTTTTTATTAAAAATAAAAATTATTTAAAAGATAATGGGGCTATGATAGCATTATTAGGGCAAATAAAAAATTATTATAAATTATATGATAATTTAAAAATTAAATCTAATCCTAATTTAGGATTAGAAAATATTAATATTTAATAAATTTTTTATATTTTTTATTAAATTTTTCTATTCTACCAGTAATTTTTTTATTTTTTAAATTACCTATATAAAAAGGATGGGAGAAAATTGATATTTCCATTTTATATAAATCATATTTTTTATTATTTATTTTAATTTTATATTTAGTTTTTAAAGTAGATTTACAAAAAAAATATTTTTTATTAGTAATATCTTGAAAAACTATTAATCTATAATTTTTATTTTTTTTTTTCATTTTAAAAAATTAATTATTTATTTAATTAATAACATATCACCAAAAGATAATAATTTGTAATTATTTTTTATAGCATGATTATAAATTTTTATTAATTTATTATATCCACCACAATAATTACTTAATATTAAAAAATTAAATGAAAAAGGATATGGAAAATCAGTTAATAAAGTATTAATTATATTAAATTTTTTTTTAAAAATAAAATTATTATTTGTTATAAAACCTTTAAAAGGTAATATTTTTTTTTTTAAATTATTTTTAATTACATTTTCAATATTAACTAATATATCTATACCTAATGCACATATTTTTCTTTTAGCTTTTAATGTTTTATTAATTAATTTACTATTTTTTTTATTTATTATTAATTTTTCATAAAAATTTTTTTTTTTTTTAAAATCTTTTATAGAAATAAATTTATTTAAATTATAAATATTATTATATATAGTAATATCACATACATAAATATTTTTTATTAATAATTTTAAAAAAAAAATTTTAGATAAATTAATACCAACATTAGGTAAAACATTAGTACCTAAAACTTTTGCATAAGTATTTTGATAAAAATCAATATTTTTTTTTAATTTTATTATTTTAGGTAATTTTATTCTACCATATTTTAATAATAATTTTTTTAAATAATTATTATTTTTTATATAAAATTTTAATATTCTACCACTAGAATTAGTATTATTTATTATTTTTGATTTAATAATTATATTATTAATATTAAATTTTAATATATTACCTATTCTAATTTTTCTAGATGGTTTAACTAAAATTTCCCATAATTTTTTTTTTTTATCTATTTCTTTTACTAAAAATACTTTTATTTTAGATTTTGTATTTTCTTTTATACCACTTAATAAAGAAGGTAAAAATTTAATATTATTTCTTAATAATAAATCTTTTTTTTTAAAAAATTTTAATAAAAATTTATAATTTTCATTTGTTATTTTTCTTTTTTTTTTATCATAAACTAATAATTTAAAATTATCTATATAATTTATATTTGGTTCTTTATTTATAGCTTTATAAGGAATTTTAATATTTTTTATCATTTAATTTGTTTTTTTATTTTTTTTTCATATATTATATATAAATATATTTTTTATATAAAAAATATTTATTTTTTAAATTAAATATTTTTTATATAAAAAATATACTTGTTATTTGTTAAATTATATTTTTAGAATTTCTTTGAGATTAATATATATTAATTTATATATTTTTATTTCTTATTTTAAGAGTTTGATCCTGGCTCAGGATAAACGCTAGCGATTAGCTTTACACATGCAAGTTGAGGGGATTATAATATAAAATTTATTTTATATTGTAACGACCAGCGTACGGGTGAGTAATACATATGTAATTTACATTTTGTTAGAAAATACTTCAAGTAATATTGAATTAATGTTCTATAAAGTAAAAAATTACTAGGATTTTTTATAAAAGTTTTTATTTAAAAATAAAAATGACAAAATAAAAGCATATGCCTGATTAGTTAGTTGGTAAGGTAATGGCTTACCAAGACAATGATCAGTAGGGGGCCTGAGAGGGTGATCCCCCACACTGGTACTGAGACACGGACCAGACTCCTACGGGAGGCAGCAGTGAGGAATATTGGTCAATGGAGGAAACTCTGAACCAGCTATTTCGCGTGTAGGAAGAAAACTATATAAGTTGTAAACTACTTTTGTATAAGAATAAAAAATTACTTTTTGTAATATATTGAAGTTATTATACGAATAAGCATCGGCTAACTCTGTGCCAGCAGCCGCGGTAATACGGAGGATGCAAGCGTTATCCGGAATTATTGGGTTTAAAGGGTACGTAGGTTGATATTTAAGTCAGTAGTGAAATCTTACAGCTTAACTTATAAAAATGCTATTGATACTATTTATCTAGAGTTATAATGGAGTAACTGGAATGTGTGGTGTAGCGGTGAAATGCTTAGATATCACACAGAACACCAATCGCGAAGGCAGGTTACTAATTATATACTGACGCTGAGGTACGAAAGCGTGGGGAGCAAACAGGATTAGATATCCTGGTAGTCCACGCCGTAAACGATGATCACTAGCTATTGGATAATATATTTTTCAGTTGCTAAGCGAAAGTGATAAGTGATCCACCTGGGGAGTACGATCGCAAGATTGAAACTCAAAGGAATTGACGGGGGCCCGCACAAGCGGTGGAGCATGTGGTTTAATTCGATG
>CP099824.1:106952-194383 GCA_029851185.1 Candidatus Shikimatogenerans bostrichidophilus
GAATTGACGGGGGCCCGCACAAGCGGTGGAGCATGTGGTTTAATTCGATGATACGCGAGGAACCTTACCAAGATTTAAATGTACTACGAATAAATTGGAAACAATTTAGTTCTTCGGACGGAGTACAAGGTGCTGCATGGTTGTCGTCAGCTCGTGCCGTGAGATGTTAGGTTAAGTCCTTTAACGAGCGCAACCCTTATCATTAGTTGCTAACAGATAAAGCTGAGATATCTAATGAGACAGCTAACGTAAGTTTAGAGGAAGGTGAGGATGACGTCAAATCATCATGGCCCTTACATCTTGGGCTACACACGTGCTACAATGGTCGGTACAAAAAGCAACCACTAGGTAACTAGGAGTAAATCTCGAAAACCGATCTAAGTTCGGATTGGAGTCTGCAACTCGACTCTATGAAGCTGGAATCGCTAGTAATCGCGCATCAGCAATGGCGCGGTGAATACGTTCCCGGGCCTTGTACACACCGCCCGTCAAGCCATGGAAGTTAATGTTACTCAAAATTGGGTACTTTAAAAAGTATTAATTAAAGTAAGATCAATGACTGGGGCTAAGTCGTAACAAGGTAGCCGTACCGGAAGATGTGGCTGGAAATTATCCGTTTTATTTTTTAAAATAAAAATATATAAATTAATATTTTTTTTTAAAAAAAGAAATTCTAAAATATTTAATTAAATAATAATAAAAATTATTTAGTCTTGTAGCTTAGTAGGTAAGAGCACTACACTGATAATGTAGAGGTCCGTGGTTCAATTCCACGCAAGACTATTTAATTTTAAAAATTATTTTTTAAACCTTATTTTTAATAAAATAAAAAAGGGGAATTAGCTCAGTTGGTTAGAGCGCCTGTTTTGCAATCAGGAGGTCATCGGTTCAAATCCGATATTCTCCACTATAATAAAAATTATTATTTTTTAATAATAATTATTTAGTTTTTTGACATTTTTATAAATCTTAAATAAGAATTATGATTCTCTTAATTTAAATCTTAATAAAACATTATTAAAAGTCAAGTAAAGTATATAATGGATGCCTAGGTTTTGATAGACTATGAAGGACGTGATAAACTGCGATAAGTTGCGAGTATTTGTAAGATAAAGTTAATTCGCAAATTTCCGAATGGGGGAACCTGTTATATAGAAGATATAACATTATTTTTTTTATAAAAAATAAAGATAACCTGATGAACTGAAACATCTTAGTAATCAGAGGAAAATAAAACAAAAGTGATTTCGTTAGTAGTGGCGAGCGAAAGCGAAAAAGTCTAAACTATTATAGTAAAACTATTAATAGGGTTATAGGACTATGATATTTTTTTTTAAAAAGTATATTAGAAATATTTGGAAAAATATACCATAGATGGTGATAGTCCAGTATATTAAATATTTTTTAAAAAAAAAAATAGAATCCTAAGTAAGGCGGGACACGTGAAATCCTGTCTGAATTTACCGGGACCATCTGGTAAGACTAAATACTACTCAGAGACCGATAGTGAACTAGTACCGTGAGGGAAAGGTGAAAAGAACTTCGAATAGAAGAGTGAAATAGATCCTGAAATTATATACTGACAATCAGTCGAAGCTTTTTATTTTTATTTTTTTTATAAAAATAAAAATAATAAAGTTACGTCTTGCCTTTTGCATAATGAACCTACGAGTTAATTTTACCGGCAAGGTTAAACAGTTAAGTTGTGTAGCCGAAGCGAAAGCGAGTTTTAATAAAGCGTTTTAGTCGGTAGAATTAGACGCGAAACCGAGTGATCTACCCATGGGCAGGTTGAAGCTATGGTAACACATAGTGGAGGACCGAACTGGTAAACGTTGAAAAGTTTTCGGATGACTTGTGGATAGGAGTGAAAGGCTAATCAAACTCGGAGATAGCTCGTACTCCCCGAAATGCATTTAGGTGCAGCATCATGTTAAATATTATAGAGGTAGAGCAACTGATTTGACAAAGGTGTTGAAAAACTTACTTAGTCTTAATAAACTCCGAATTCTATAATATATTTCATAGTAGTGAGGATGTGGGTGCTAAGATCCATATCCAAAAGGGAAACAACCCAGATCATCAGTTAAGGTCCCTAAATATATACTAAGTTGAATTAAACGAAGTTATATTGCATTGACAGCTAGGATGTTAGCTTGGAAGCAGCTATTCATTTAAAGAGTGCGTAACAGCTCACTAGTTTAGCGATTTAGCGCGGATAATAATCGGGCATAAGTATATCGCCGAAGCTATGAATTTATAAATTTTAATTTATAAATGGTAGGGGAGCATTGTAATAACGTTGAAGCTAAATTGAGAAATTTAGTGGAGTTTTTACAAAAGAAAATGTAGGTATAAGTAACGATAATGCAGGCGAGAAACCTGCACACCGAAAGACTAAGGATTCCTCAGCTATGTTAATCAACTGAGGGTTAGTCGGGGCCTAAGGTAAAACCGAAAGGTGTAACCGATGGATAATCGGTTAATATTCCGATACTTGTATATTATAATATGATGGGTGGACGAAGTAGTGAAACTATTGCGTAATAATGGATTGTTACGTTGAAATATAAAGGAATAAAAAATATAGTTAAATGCGTATTTTTTTCTGAAATATTATAGTACTATTAATTTAGAAAATATAGGTAATGACTTCCTAGAAAAGACTCTAAATTTAAATATACAACCCGTACCAAAACCGACACAGGTAGTCAAGGAGAGTATCCTAAGGTGCTCGAGTGATTCACGGCTAAGGAACTAGGCAAAATAGACTTGTAACTTCGGAATAAAAGTTACCATTAGGTTTATATAAGGTCTCAGTAAAAAGATCCAGACGACTGTTTATCAAAAACACAGGACTCTGCTAAATCAAAAGATGATGTATAGGGTCTGACACCTGCCCGGTGCTGGAAGGTTAAATGCGATTGTTAATAAAATTGTATTATAATTTTAATTATTAATTTAATTATTATTATTTTACTTTTTATAAAGCTTTCAAATGAAGCCCCAGTAAACGGCGGCCGTAACTATAACGGTCCTAAGGTAGCGAAATTCCTTGTCGGGTAAGTTCCGACCTGCACGAATGGTGTAACGATCTGGATACTGTCTCAGCCGTGAGCTCGGTGAAATTGTAGTATCGGTGAAGATACCGGTTACTCGCAATGGGACGAAAAGACCCTGTGAACCTTTACTATAACTTCGTATTGATTTTGGGTAAATAATGTGTAGGATAGGTGGAAGACTTTGAAGCATTATCGTCAGGTAATGTGGAGTCAAAAATGAAATACCAATCTTTGTTTTTTAAAAATCTAACTTGATAAAAAGGACAATGCGTGGTGGGTAGTTTGACTGGGGTGGTCGCCTCCTAAAAAGTAACGGAGGCTTCCAAAGGTACCCTCATCACGTTTGGTAAGCGTGTGTTGAGTGCAATGGCATAAGGGTGCTTGACTGTGAGACCTACAAGTCGATCAGGTACGAAAGTAGGGCATAGTGATCCGGTGGTCTTTATGGAAAGGCCATCGCTCAAAGGATAAAAGGTACTCCGGGGATAACAGGCTAGTCTCCCCCAAGAGCTCATATCGACGGGGAGGTTCGGCACCTCGATGTCGGCTCGTCACATCCTGGGGCTGTAGAAGGTCCCAAGGGTTGGGCTGTTCGCCCATTAAAGTGGCACGCGAGCTGGGTTCAGAACGTCGTGAGACAGTTCGGTCTCTATCTATTGCGAGCGTTAGAAGCTTGAGTGGAGCTAACTCTAGTACGAGAGGACCGAGTTGGACGAACCTATGGTATATCAGTTGTATCGCCAGGTGCATTGCTGAGTAGCTACGTTCGGAAGAGATAAGCACTGAAAGCATATTAAGTGCGAAACCAACCACAAGATTAGGCTTCTTTTAAGGGTCGTTGAAGATTACAACGTTGATAGGCTATAAGTGTACAAATAGTAATATTTTAAGCTAATTAGTACTAATTATCCGTAGACTAAAAATAAAAGTTTTTTTAAAATTAAAATTAAGAAATTTAATTTTTATTTAAAGATTTATAAAATGTTAAAATATGATATAAATGGGTTGTTTAAAAATAAAGATTACCTCTTACCATTCCGAACAGAGAAGTTAAACTTATTTTTACTGATGGTACTAATTTAAAAAATTGGGAGAGTAAGTTCAGCCCATTTATTTTTTTTTTAAAAAAAAAATTATATTATAATTCTATTTTTTTTGATATTTTTTTTTTTTTTTTTTTTTTTTTTTTTTTTTTTTTTTTTTTTTTTTTTTTATTTTTTTTTAAAAAAAAAAATTATATTATAATTTTTTTTTTTTTGATATTTTTTTTTTTTTTTCTATTTTTAATTTATATTTTTTAGATATTTTTTTAATTAAAAAATAATATATACCATAAGTATCATACATTTTATATATAAATAATTTATTAATTTTTTTATTAATATTTTTTTTTTTAAAAAGTATAATTTTTTTTTTTACTATTTTATAATTTTTTTTTAAAATAAAAAAAAAATTTATTTCTTCATTTTTAATTATACTTATAATATTATTTATATAATTTTTTATTTTTTTTTTTTTTATATTTAAATATAAAAAATCTTTTTTTTTATATAAATTAATAAATAAAGTAGGTATAATTTTATATAAAAAAGGTTTCTTAAAATTTAAAATTTTATAAGTATATATTAATGATCTTCTAATAAGTTTTCTTATAATATAACCTAATTTTTTATTATTAGGTTTAACACCATCTAACATAATATAAAAAATAGATCTAATATGATCAGTTATAATTTTAATTAAAATATATTTTTTTTTATTATTATTTTTAATATTTAAAATTTTTTTTATTTTATTAATAATAGGTAAAAAAATATCAATACTATAAGTTGATTTTTTATTTTGTAAAATCATACATAATCTTTCTAAACCCATACCTGTATCTATATAATTATTATTATTATTTATTTTATTATTATAAAAAATATTATTTTTAATTATATATTTTATATTTACAATATTCCATAATTCAATAATTTTATTACTTTTATTAATTAAATTTTTAATATTATTATTTTTACTTATATTTATATGTATTTCAGTAGATGGGCCACATAATTTAAAATTATCTATTTTCCAAAAATTATTTTTAATGCCAAAAAAAAAAATATTTTTTTTATTGATTAATTTTTTCCATATATTATAAGATTCATAATCAAAATCTAATTTTTTTTTTTTATCACCTTTAAAAATTGTTATATATATATATTTTTTATTTATTTTAAATTTTTTAGTTATTAATTCCCAAGCTAATTTAATAGCTTTTTTTAAAGAATAACTACCAAAAGACCAATTTCCTAACATTTCAAACATTGTATGATGCAAATTATCATATCCTACAATATTTAAATCATTTAATCTAATACATCTTTGTATATTAGCAATTTTAGAATATTTAGATTTTTTTTTATAAAAATAATCCATATATTGATTAATCCCTGAATTAATATACATTAAATTAGGATTATTTTTATTTTTATTAATTATAGAATTAGAATTAAATATTTTATGTTTTTTTTTTTTAAAAAAATTTAAAAATTTTTTTTTAATAATTTTATATTTCATTTTTTACTTTAAATATAAAAAAATATTAATTATTATTAATAATAATATTTAAAATTTTATTTTATATAAAAAAAATGATACCATATATTACTGAAGAAAATAATATTAATTTACATCAAATTGATATTTTTTCTAAATTATTAAAAGAAAGAATAATTTTTATTGGAACAGAAATTAATAATGAAATATCTAATATTATACAATCACAATTATTATTTTTAGATTCTATTAATAATAAAGAAATTAAAATATATATAAATTCTCCTGGTGGTGATGTATATTCAGGTTTAGGTATATATGATACTATGCAATTTATTAATTCTGATATATCAACAATGTGTACTGGTATAGCTGCTTCTATTGCTGCTATTTTATTATGTGCTGGGAAAAAAGGTAAAAGATATAGTTTAAAACATTCTAGAATTATGATACATCAACCTATTATTAAAAATTTAAATGGACAAGAATCTGATATAGAAATAACAGTAAAAGAAATTAAAAAATTAAAAAAAGAATTATATAATATTATTTCATTACATACTATAAATACTATAGAAAAAATAGAAAAAGATGCTGATAGAGATTTTTGGATGGATTCTAATAAAGCTAAAGAATATGGTATGATAGACAAAATTTTAAAAAAAAAAATAATATAATATGAATTATTTTAAAACACCTAAATTAATAAAAGAAATATTAGATTATTATATAATAGGTCAAAATGAAGCTAAAAAAATATTATCAGTATCTATATATAATCATTATAAAAAATTATTACTTTTTAAAAAAAAAATAGAATTTGATAAATCTAATATATTAATAATAGGCGATACAGGAACAGGGAAAACTTTAATGGCTAAAACTATTTCTAAAATCTTAGAAGTACCTTTTATAATAGTGGATGCTACATCATTTACTGAAGCAGGATATGTAGGTGAAGATGTAGAAAATATATTAACTAGATTATTACAAAAAGCTAATTATAATATTGATTTAGCCGAAAAAGGTATAGTATATATAGATGAATTTGATAAATTATCTAGAAAAAATAAAAATCCATCTATTACAAGAGATGTATCTGGTGAAGGTGTACAACAAGCTTTATTAAAATTTTTTGAAAATTCTACTGTTTATATATCACCTTATATAAGTAGAAAACATCCTGAACAAACAATGATACCTATTAAAACTGATAATATATTATTTATTGTAGGTGGTACCTTTGAAGGTCTTAATAATATAATTAAAAATAGAATGAATAGCAATCAAATTGGTTATAATATAATAAATAAAAATAAAATAAAAAAAAAAAATTATTTAAAATATATTAATATAAAAGATTTACAAAATTTTGGTATAATACCAGAAATAATAGGTAGATTACCTATAGTAATAAATTTAGAAAAATTAAATAAAAAATATTTAAGAAATATTTTAATAAAACCTAAAAATTCATTAATTAATCAATATATAGAATTATTGAAAAATGATAATATTTATATAAAATATAATGATTATTTTTTAAATTTTATTGCTAAAAAATCTATTAAATTAGGACTAGGTGCTAGAGGTCTTAAATATATATGTGAAAAAATATTTTTAAATATATTTTATAATATAAAAGAAAATAAAAAAAAAAAAATTATAAAATTAAATAAAAAATATTTAAAATCTTTTTTTTTTAATTAAAAATTAAATGTTAAATAAACATAATAAAAAAAAAATTAAAAAATTATTTTCTAAAATAGAAAAAAATTATGGAAAAGGTTCTATAATGAGAATGAATAATAATAATAAAGTTAAAATTGAAGTAATAAAGTCAGGTTCATTAAGTCTAGATTTAGCTTTAGGCATTTTAGGATATCCTAAAGGTAGAATAATAGAAATATTTGGACCTGAATCTTCAGGTAAAACTACATTAGCTATGCATGCTATATCTGAATGTCAAAAAAAAAATGGTATTTGTGTTTTTATAGATGCTGAACATTCATTTGATATTAATTATGCTAATAATTTAAAAATAAATACTAAAAATCTTATTATTTCACAACCTGATTATGGTGAACAAGCTTTAGAAATTGTTTATAATTTGATAAAATCTAAAATTATTGATTTAATTGTTATTGATTCTGTTGCTGCTTTAATACCTAAAAGTGAATTAAATGGTGAAATAGGAGAACAAAAAATAGGATTACATGCTAAATTAATGTCTCAAGCTTTAAGAAAATTAATCGGTATAATAAATAAAACTAAAACGACAGTTATTTTTATTAATCAAATAAGAGAAAAAATAGGGGTAATATTTGGTAATCCAGAAGTTACTACAGGAGGTAATGCTTTAAAATTCTATTCTTCTATTAGGTTAGATATAAGAAAAATAGGATATTATAAAGATAAAGATAAAATAATAGGTAATAAAGTAAGAGTAAAAGTAGTTAAAAATAAATTATATCCACCTTTTAGAATAGCTGAATTTTATATTTTATATGGTGAAGGAATATGTAAATATACAGATATTTTTAATTTAGGGTTAAATATGAATATTATTAAAAAAAATGGATCATGGTATAATTTATATAATAAAAATATTTGTAAAGGTAAAAATAATTTAATAAAATATTTAAAAGAAAATAATAAAATATTTAAACAAATAAAAAATTATTTATTAAAAAATAATTAATTAAATTTTATTTTTCTTAAAATTTCATAAATAATAATAGCAAATGAATTACTAACATTTAATGAATTTATTATACCATACATTGGTATATTTATATATTTTTTAATATATTTTTTATATATATTAGATATTCCATTATTTTCATTTCCTAATATTATACAAATACTTTTTTTAGTATAATTAATATTTTTTTTATATAAACAAATACTATTTTTTTTATATATAGAAGTTCCTAATAGATAAATATTTTTTTTTAAAAGTATATATTTTTTTATTAACTTAAAATTAAGAATTAATATTGGAATTATAAAAATACAACCTAAACTAGATCTAATAATATTAGGATTATATATATCTTTTTTTTTAAAAAAAATAATATAATTTATTATTTTTGTAGCTTCTATAGTTCTTATTATTGCTCCTATATTACCAGGTTTTTCAATATTATCTATTATAATTATTTTTTTCTTTTTAAAATTTATTTTTTTTATTTTTTTTTTAAAATCAATTTTTTTTTTAAAAAAAATTCCTAATATACCTTCTGTTTTTTTCCTATAAGTTATTTTACTATAATTTTTTTTATTTATTTTAATTATAAATTCTTTTAAAAAACAATTTTTTATTTTTTTTTTATAAAAAATATCTTTACAAATAAAAACTTTATATAATTTAAAATTCCCATTTAAGGCCATTAATATTTCTCTATTACCTTCTACTATTAAATAATTACTTTTAATTCTATATTTTTTAAATTTTTGTAATTTAATTATATTTTTAATATTTAAATACATTTTTTTTTTAAAAATAAAATAAATATTTTTTATTTTAAAAATAAAATTAATTATTTAAAAAATGATAAAAATAGGAATAAATGGTTTTAATAGAATAGTAAAAATGATTATTTATTTAACTATTAAAAATGAAAATGATAATATTAGAATTGTAGGTATAAATATTAAAAAATTTATTAATATAGATTATTTAATTTATATATTAAAATATGATTCTATACATAAATTACCTAAAATTAATATTATTAAAAATAATAATAATATTATTATAAATAATAAACATATTATTAGAATAACTAATAAAAAAAAAAATTTTAAATGGGATGAAATTAATGCTAAATATATAATAGAAACAGAAAAAGAAAATGAAAATAATTTATTTAATCATATTAAATCAGGGGCTAAAAAAGTAATATTTACTTATTATCCTAAAAATAAAAAAATACCTATTTTTATTTTAGGATTAAATCATAAATTAATTAATAAAGATAATAATATAATATCTAGTTCTTCTAGTACTATAAATTGTTTAGCTATTATATTAAAAGTTTTACATAAAGAATTTATTATTAATGAATGTTTAGCTACTAATATTAAATCATTAAATAATGAATTAACTATAATAGATGATTTTAATTTTAAAAAAAAAAATATTATAAAATGTCGTTCATTTTTATATAATATTATACCTATAAAAAATAAATTTAAAAAAAAAATAAATTTAATAATACCTGAATTAAAAAATAAAATAAAAGGATTAGATTTAATAGTACCTAATATAAATAGTTCATTAATAGATTTAAATGTTAAAATTAATAAATCTTCATCTTATAAAGATATTAAAAATATAATAAAATTTTATTCTAAAAATGAACTTTCAGGTATATTAGGATATAATAAAAAAAAATTAGTATCTAGTGATTTTTTAAATGATATTAGAATATCTATATTTGATTCAAAAAGAAGTATAATGTTAAATAAAAAATTTTTTAAAATAATATCTTGGTATAATAATGAAAAATCTTATTCTAAAAAATTAATAGATTTAATAAAATATATTGAATATAATATTATATAAAATTATTAATTTTTTTTATAAATATAATTTTTTTTTTTTTTTTTTTAATTAAATAATTTTCATTACCATTAGTTAAATAAAAATATTTATTATTTAAATAATTACTATAATTTAATAATTGATAAAAATTATTTTTTGTAATTTTTTTTTTAGGTGATTTACATTCTATTATTATATATGGTATATTTTTTTTTTTAATTAAAATATCTATTTTATAAATTTTTTTTTTTTTAATAATTTTTTTTTCTACTTCTATATCATATAAATTATATTTTTTTTTTTTAATTAAAAATAAAATTATTTTTTGTCTTAATATTTCTTCAGATTTTAATAAATAAAATTTTTTTCTTTTTATACAAAAAATAGTTTTGTAATTATTAAAAGGTGATTTATATATTTTTATTTTATATTTTTTTAAATTATTATTATTATTCATTTTATATATATATTGGTTCACATGAATTTATATTTTTTAAAAATTTTTTTTTTTTATATAGTTTATATGATAAACATATAACATCATTAATATTATATTTTATATAATAAAATTTTTTATTTATTTTTATTAAATTTTTATTTTTTTTATATATAAAAAAAAAATTATTTTTAAAATTTTTTTTTTTTTTTTTAAAAAATGATATTTTTTTTTTTTTAAAATTATATATTTTATAAAATTTTTTTTTCTTATTATAAGAATATATTATATATATAATATTTTTATATTTTTTTTTTTTAAAAAAATTTATTTTTTTATTAATTAAAATTAAAAAATCATCTATAATAATTAATGGTATATTTAAAGAAAAACATATTCCTTTTACTGTAGATAATCTACTTCTTATCTTAAAATAAGATTTAGAAGGCCCAGTATTAAAACATATAGCATTTAATTTTTTAATATTAAAATTTTTTTTTAAAATACTATTTTTAATATTTTCATGTAAAAAATAATTATCTTTTATTTTTAAAAATAATTTATCATTATAAGATATATTATTATTATTTTCATTTATATTTAAAATATAAGTCATATTTAATTGAAATTAATTTTAATTTTTAAAGTTAAATTAAATGAATAAATTTAAATTAATATTAAAAATAAAAAAACTATTTAATAATTTATTTTATAAAATATATAATAAAAAATTAAATATTTTTAAAATTTTATATAATAAAAAAAATATATATGGAGATATTACTATTATAATATCTAATAATTTAGAAAAAAAATTTTATATTAAATTAGGTAATATTTTAAAAAAAAAAATTAATAAATATATATATAAATATGAAATTAAAAATAATTATTTAAATATTTTTTTAAAAAAAAATTTTTATAGAAAAATAATAAATGATTTTTTTAAAAAAAAATTTAATATTAATAAATATATTTATAATATAAAAAATAATAATAAATTAATAATAGTAGAATATTCATCACCTAATTCTAATAAACCTTTACATATAGGCCATTTAAGAAATATTTTAATAGGAGAAACAATTTCTAATATATATAAAAATATAGGATTTAAAGTAATAAAAAGTCAAATAATAAATGATAGAGGTATTCATATATGTAAAGCTATAATAGCTTGGAAATTATTTTTTAAAAAAAAAAAAATGTATAAATATAAAAAAATAAAAGGTGATCATTTTGTAGGTAAATTATATTTTAAATTTGAAAAAGAATTTAAAAAAGAAATAAAAAAAATATCTAAAAAATATAATTTTAATAAAAAAAAATCTATTAAAAATTCTTTTTTATTTAAAAAAATAAATAATGAATTAATAAAATGGGAAAAAAAAAATAAAAAAAGTATTAAAATTTGGAAAAAAATTAATAAATTAGTATTTAAAGGATTTAAAAAAACTTATAATAAGTTAAATATAAAATTTAATGAAACTATTTATGAAAGTAATATTTATTCTTTAGGTAAGAAAAAAATATATGAAAGTGTTAAAAAAAAAATATTTTTTTTTGATAAAAAAAAATATATATATTTTTTATATAAAAAAAAAAAAATTATATTATTAAGAAATAATGGCACTTCTTTATATCTTACTCAAGATATAGGTAATATATTATATAGATTTAAAAAATATAAAAAAATATATTTATTAATATATGTAGTAGGAAATGAACAAAATTTTCATTTTAAAGTATTATTTAATATAATTAAAAAATTAAATTTATCTTTTAAAAATTTATATCATTTATCTTATAATACAGTAAATTTTTTAGGTAAAAAAATAAAATCAAGAAATGGAAAGAATATAATTTTTATAGATAATTTTATATATATAATGTATAAATATGTAAAAAATATATTTAATCTAAAAAAGAAAAAAATTAAAAAAAAAATTATTAATAAAATATCAATAGGTACTATAAAATATCAATTTTTAAAAATTAATCCTAGTAAAATAATTAATTTTGATTTTGAAAAATCATTAGATTTAAAGGGTAATACAGCTATATATATTCAATATACATATGTTAGAATTTATTCTATAATAAATAAAAATAATTATAATTTATTTTTAATAAAAAAAAAATATAATTCTTTATTTAAAGACAATGAAAAAGATATTATAATTAATATTATTATATATTATGATATTTTATTAAAAACATCTAAAAATTATGATCCATCTATTTTAATAAATTATATTTTTTTATTTTCAAAAAAAATAAATAATTTTTATCAAAAAAATAAAATAATAACTAATAATAGATATAAAAAAAATATAAGATTAAATATATGTAAACTTATATTAAGTATTTTAAGTAAAACAATGAAAATTTTAGGTATACCAATTTTAAAAAAAATGTAAAATAATTTTAAAAAATGAAAATTACTGATACTCATGTACATTTATATGATAAAAAAATTTTATATAATATTAAAAATATTATTAATATATCTAAAAAAAATTTTATTTATAGATTTTTTATGCCTTCATTAAGTAGTAATAATTTAAAATTAATGTTTGAAATAAAAAAAAAATATAATAATATTTTTTCTATGATAGGATTACATCCAAATTATTTATTAAATTATAAAAATGTTAATAAAGAATTATTAATTATAAATAATTATTTAAAAAAAAAAAAAAAAAAATTTATAGGTATAGGTGAAATAGGTATAGATTTATATAAAAAAAAAAAAAATATAGAATTACAAATTTATGCTTTAAAAGAACAAATAAAATTAGCCAATAAATATAAATTACCTGTTTGTTTACATATTAGAAATTCTTTTAATGAATTTTTTAATATTAATTTAAATATAAAATATGGGGGGGTAATACATTGTTTTTCAGGTAATTTAGAACAAGCTTTATATTGTATAAAAAAATATAATTTAAAACTAGGTATAGGAGGATTAATAACATTTAAAAAAAATAAAATTTCTAATTTTTTAAAAAAAATAGATTTATCTAATATTATTTTAGAAACTGATTCTCCTTATTTAATTCCTTTTCCTTTTAAAGGTAATAATAATCCTAGTTATTTATATTATATTTTAATAAAAATTTCTAAAATATATAAAGAAAATATTAATATTATTTCAAATATAATAGAAAAAAATATTAATAAAACATTTTTAATTTAAATTTTAAAAAAAAAATGATTAACAAAAATTTATTAAAAAATATAGAATTAGAATTTAATAAAACTATAAATTTTTTTATAGATTATTTATCTAATATTCATTTTGGTGTAGTTAATACTAATATGTTAAAAAATATAAAAATTAATATTAATAATAAAATTTTTAATATATTTGATTTATCAAATATAAATGTTATTAATAAAATAACTTTAAAAATAACACCATATGAAAAAAAAAATATTAATTTAATAAAAAAAAGTTTATTAAAAAGTGATATTGAAGGTTCTATTTTTAATAAGGATAATGATATATTTTTTAGATTATCTTTTTTTACTGAAGAAAAAAGAATAAATTTAATAAAAAAAATAAAAATAGAATTTGAAAATATTAAAATTACTTTAAGAAAAATAAGAAATAAATATAATAATTTATTAAAAAAAAATAAAAATATATCTAAAGATGAAAAAATAATAATAAAAAAAGAAATACAAAAAATTTTAGATATAAAAATTAATAATTTAAAAAAAATTTTAAAATTAAAAAAAGAAAAAATTTTAAAAATATAAATGAATATAAAACAAAAAAAAAAACATTATAATATAAAATATATTATAGAAAATAAAAAAAAATTAATTAATAAAAATTTATTAATAAAAGGTTGGGTTAAATTTTTTAGAAATAATTTATTTTTAGAAATAAATGATGGTTCTACTATTAAAAATTTACAAATAATTTTAAATAAAAAATTTAAAAAAAAAATAAATATAGGAATACCATTAAAAGTATTAGGAAAATTAATTTTGTTAAAAAAAAAAAAAATTGAAATTATACCATTATATATAAAAATATATGGTAAAATAGATAAAAATTTTTTTAATAATAGTATTTTACAAAATAAATTTCATAATTTATTTAAATTAAGAAAACAAAAATATTTAAGATTTAGAACTAAAATATTTTCTTCTATTATGAGAATAAGACATAATTTATCTATTGAAATACATAATTTTTTTAATAAAAGAAATTTTTTTTATATACATACTCCAATAATTACTAATAATGATACTGAAGGAATAGGTGATTTATTTAATGTAACAATATTAAAAAATAAAAATAATAATTATAAAAATGATTTTTTTGGTTGTAAAACTAATTTAACAGTATCAGGTCAATTAGAAGCTGAAAGTGCTATGTTAGGATTAAAAAAAGTTTATACATTTGGACCAGTTTTTAGAGCTGAAAATTCTAATACTAATAAACATTTATCTGAATTTTGGATGGTAGAACCTGAAATAATGTTTTATAATTTAAAAAAATTAATAATTTTATCTATAAATTTAATTAAATATTTAATAAAAAGAATTTTAAATAAATGTATTGAAGAATTAAAATTTTTACAAATTTATAATAAAATTAATTTAATTAAAATTTTAAAAAATATTTATAAAAAAAAATTTATTAAAATAAGTTATAATAATATAATAAAATTATTAAATAAATATAATTATAATATAACATGGGGCGATGATATTGGATCTAATTATGAAAATTTTTTATTTAAAAAAATTTTTAAAAAAAATATACCTATTATAATATATAATTTTCCTAAAAAAATTAAACCTTTTTATATGAAAATTAATAAAGATAATTTAACAACTAAATCAATAGATATATTATTTCCTAATATAGGTGAAATTATAGGTGGATCAGAAAGAGAATATTCTTATAAAAAATTATTAATTAGATTAAAAGAAAAAAATATAAAAATTAATAAACTTAATTGGTATTTAAATTTAAGAAAATTAGGTACTATACATCATAGTGGTTTTGGATTAGGTTTTGATAGATTTGTACAATTTATAACAGGGATGAAAAATATTAGAGATGTTATCCCTTACCCGAGATGTCCAGGTATGATATAAATTTTTAATTTTTTTTAAAAAAAAAATGAATAAAAAATTAATTTATTTAGATAATGCTTCTAATTGTAGAATGAGGAAAGAAGTAATAAAAGTTTATAAAAAATTTATAAAAAAAAAAAATTATTCTAATCCTTCTTCATTTCATTTTTTTGGTAGAAAATCAAAATCTTATATAGAAATTTCTAGAGAAAAAATTTCTAAAATAATTAATTGTGATCCTTCTGAAATATATTTTACTTCAGGTGGTACTGAAGGTAATAATTTAATAATAAAATCTATTATAGAAACTTTTAATATTAAAAATATTATAACTTCTAAATTAGAACATTTATCAGTATTAAATACTATTTTTTATAGTAAAAAAATTAAAAATAATATAAAAATTTTTTTTATTAAAAATGATAATTTTGGTAATTTAAATTTAAAACATTTTAAAAAAATATTAAATAATACTAATACTAATACTTTAGTAAGTATTATGTATATAAATAATGAAATAGGTAATATAAATAATATTAATAAAATAGGTAATATTATAAATAATAATAATAATAATAATATTTTTTTTCATTCTGATTTTGTTCAATTTATTGGACATTTTAAATTAAATGTTAAAAAAATATTATGTAATTTTTTTACTGCTAGTGCACATAAATTTTATGGGCCTTTTGGAATAGGATTTATTTATATAAAAAAAAATATTATTTTAAATAATTTTATTAATGGTGGTTATCAGGAAAGAGGTATAAGATCAGGTACAGAAAATTTATATGGTATATTAGCTTTATGTAAAGCTTTAGAAATTAATAATAAAAATTTTTTAAAAGATAAAAAAAAAATTTGTTTTTTAAAAAAAAAATGTATTAATCTTTTAAAAAAGAATATTTTAAATATAAAATTTAATGGATTATCTGATAATTTTAAAAAAAGTTCTTTTTATATTTTAAATATTAGATTACCTATAAAAGATGATTTATTACATATTAAATTAGATTTAAAAGGAATAATGATTTCTAAAGGTAGTACTTGTAATTCAAATAAAATATCTCATGTTTTAAAAAATATTATTAAAAAAAATAAAATAAAAAAAACTACTTCTATAAGAATATCTTTTAGTATTTTTAATAATTTATTAGATATAGAATTATTTGTATATGAATTAAAGAGAATTATAATTAATAATTATAATAACTTAATAAAGTATAAAAAAAAAAAATGATTAAATATTTTTATATAGAAAGTTATGGTTGTCAAATGAATGTTTATGATAATGAAATAATAATAAATATTTTAACTAAAAATAATTTTATATATGTAAATAATTTTTATAAAGCTGATATTATTATTATAAATACATGTGCTATTAGAAAAAAAGCTGAAGATACTGTTTATAGTAGATTATTATTTTTTAATTTTTTAAAAAAAAAAAAAAAAATATTATTAGGATTAATAGGTTGTATGTCTAAAATAATAGATTATAAATTTTATTTTAAAAAAAAAATATTAGATTTTATAATAGGACCAGATCAATATATAAAAATCCCTAATATAATAAAATTATTAAATAAATATAAATATAAATATTATTATAATATTATTTCTACAAATGAAGAAAATTATGATAATTTAATTCCTAATAAATTATTTTCTAAAAATAAAATTTCGGCCTTTGTTACTATATCTAGAGGATGTGATAATATGTGTACATTTTGTGTAGTACCATTTACTAGAGGAAGAGAAAAAAATAAAAGTCCTTATAATATATTAAAAGAATGTAAAATTTTATATAAAAAAGGATATAAAGAAATAATATTATTAGGTCAAAATGTAGATTCATATTTATGGAATAAAAAAGATTATATTAAAAAAAATATTATTAATAATAATTTAAAAAAATCAATAAATTTTTCAAAATTATTAAAAATAATAGCTAAATCATTACCTAATGTTAGAATTAGATTTACTACATCTAATCCTCATGATATGTCTTTAGAAGTAATTAAAACTATTAAAAAATATAATAATATATGTAAATATATACATTTACCATTTCAATCAGGTAGTAATAGAATATTAAAATTAATGAATAGAAAATATTCTAGAATAGAATATATAAATTTAATAGAAAATATTAAAAAAATAATACCAGATTGTGCTTTATCATATGATATAATTACTGGTTTTTGTACAGAAACTGATAAAGATCATTTAGATACATTAAATTTAATGAAATATGTAAAATATGATTATGGTTATATGTTTTGTTATTCACATAGAAAAAATACATATGCTTTTAAAAAATTAAAAGATAATATACCAATAAATGTTAAAAAAAAAAGATTAAAAGAAATAATACTTTTACAAAGAAAACATTCTTTTTTAAGATTAAAAAAATATATAAATACTGTACAAAATATTTTAATAGAAGGTATATCAAAAAAAAATAATAATTATTTTTATGGTAGAAATTCTCAAAATTTTGTAGTTATTTTTCCTAAAAAAAATCAAAAAATTGGTAATTATGTAAATGTTAAAATAATAGAAAATAATTCAGCTACATTAATTGGTAAAATTAATTAGTTTTTTTTTAAAAAAAAAAAATATTATATTAATATTATATAAATATTTAAATATTTTATGAAAAAAATAAATATTAAACCTTTACATGATCGTGTAATAATAGAACCTTTACCAGTAGAAAATAAAACTACTGCTGGTATTATTATTCCTGATACAGCTAAAGAAAAACCTCAAAAAGGTATAGTAATAGCTGTAGGACCTGGGAAAAAAAATTATAATATGACAGTAAAAAATGGGGATAAAGTTTTATATGGTAAATATTCTGGTACTGATTTAAAAATTAATGATAAAAAATATCTAATAATGCATGAAAATGATATATTAGCAATAATAAAATAATTTTAATTAAAATTTAAATTTAAACTAATATTAACTATGGCAAAAAATATAAAATTTGATATAGATGCAAGAGATAAATTAAAAAAAGGAGTAGATATATTAGCTAATGCAGTAAAAATAACTTTAGGGCCAAAAGGAAGAAATGTGGTTATTCAAAAATCTTTTGGAGTACCTCAAGTTACAAAAGATGGTGTAACTGTAGCTAAAGAAATAGAATTAGAAGATCCTATAGAAAATTTAGGTGCACAAATGGTTAAAGAAGTCGCTTCTAAAACTAATGAAGTTGCAGGTGACGGAACTACTACAGCAACTGTTTTAGCTCAAGCTATTGTTCGTGAAGGATTAAAAAATGTAGCTGCTGGAGCTAATCCAATGGATTTAAAACGTGGTATTGATAAAGCCGTTAATGAAATTGTTAATTATTTAAAAAAAAAATCTAAAAAAGTATGTAATGAAAAAATAAAACAAGTAGCTTCTATATCAGCTAATAATGATGAAACTATAGGAGATCTTATAGCAACAGCTTTTGAAAAAGTAGGTAAAGAAGGTGTTATTACTGTTGAAGAAGCAAAAGGTATAGAAACTACTGTTGAGGTGGTAGAAGGAATGCAATTTGATCGTGGATATCAATCTCCTTATTTTGTAACTAATACAGAAAAAATGACTAGTGAATTAGAAAATCCATATATTTTATTATGTGATAAAAAAATTTCTTCTATGAAAGATCTTATTCCAGTATTAGAATTAATAGCTAAATCTAATAAACCTTTATTAATTATTTCTGAAGAAGTAGAAGGCGAAGCATTAGCAACTCTTGTAGTAAATAAAATTAGAGGTACTATAAAAGTAGCAGCTGTAAAAGCACCAGGATTTGGTGATAGAAAAAAATTAATGTTAGAAGATATAGCAATATTAACAGGAGGTATAGTATTAACAGAAGAAATGGGGAATAAATTAGAAGATATTAATATTAATTTTTTAGGTAAATGTGAAAGAATAATAATAGAAAAAGAAAATACTATTATTGTTAATGGTTTAGGTGATAAAAAAAAAATTGATATCTAGAATTAAACAAATAAAATCTCAAATACAAATAAGTGATTCTGATTATGATAAAGAAAAATTACAAGAACGTTTAGCTAAATTATCAGGTGGAGTAGCAGTTTTATATATAGGTGCAGCTTCAGAAATTGAAATGAAAGAAAAAAAAGATAGAGTTGAAGATGCTTTAAATGCTACTAGAGCAGCTATTGAAGAAGGTATAGTAGTAGGTGGAGGAGTAGCTCTTTTACGTTCTATAAAAGTTTTAGATAAATTAAAATGTAAAAATATAGAAGAAAATACTAGTATTAAAATAATTAAAAAAGCTTTAAAAGAACCTTTAAGACAAATAGTAGAAAATTCAGGTGAAGAAGGTTCAGTAGTAGTAGCTAAAGTATATGATAGTAAAGATGATTATGGTTATGATGCTAAAGTAGGTAAATATAAAAATATGTTATCAGCTGGTATAATAGATCCTACTAAAGTTACTAGAGTAGCTTTAGAAAATGCTGCTTCTGTAGCAGGGATGCTTTTAACTACTGAATGTGTTATAACTGATATAAAAAAAGAAGATTCAACATTACCTCAAATGCCTAATAATGGTGGTGGTATGGGAGGTGGTATGATGTAATTAATTTCATTAATTTTTTTTTAAAAAACTCTTAAAAAGCAATAATAAAAAAAAAATTATTGCTTTTTAAGTGTTAATATAGCATGTTTTTTAATTTTTTTAATTATTAAATAAATACCATTATATCTATTAAAAGATAATATTTCAATAAAATTTAATTTTTCAAATATTTTTATTTTATATTTTATTATTTTTAAAGGTGTTTTTTTTTTATAAATATTTATTATTATATATAATATACCATTTATTATATTAGATTCTGATTTACCTTTTAAATATAATTTATTATTTATATATTTTAAATATAACCATACATTAGTTTGACAATTATTAATTAAAAATTTATTTTTAATATATTTATTAGGAAATTTTTTTGATATTTTTTTACCTTTTTTATTTAAAAAATAATATATATTATTTTTATTATTAAATTTTTTAATTTTTTTTATTATATAATTTTCAAACATTTTTTTTTTATATATTATAATAATAATATACCAAATATGAAAATAGAATATATAAGAAATTTTTGTATAATAGCTCATATAGATCATGGTAAAAGTACTTTAGCTTCAAAATTATTAGAATATACTAATACTAGTAATAAAAAAAAATTATTAGATAATATGGATTTAGAAATAGAAAAAGGAATAACTATTAAAAATCATATTATTCAATTTAAATATAAATTTAAAAAAAAAATTTATTTATTAAATTTAATAGATACACCAGGCCATGCTGATTTTTCTTATGAAGTATATAAATCAATAATAGCTTGTGAAGGAGCTTTATTATTAATAGATATATCTAAAAATATTCAATCTCAAACTATTTCAAATTTAAATTTTGCTTTAAAAAAAAAAAAATTTATAATACCAGTTTTAAATAAAATAGATTTAAATATAGATTATAATAATGTAAAAAATGATGTTAAAAAATTATTAAAATGTAATGAAAAAGATATACTACATATTAGTGCTAAAAATGGTATAGGAATTAATAATTTAATAAAATTTATTATTAAAAAAATACCTTCGCCTAAAGGTAATAAAAAATTACCTTTAAAAGCTTTAATAATAGATTCATATTATGATAATTTTAAAGGTATAAAAGTATTTTTTAGAATATTTGATGGTAGTTTAAAAAAAAATGATAAAATAAAATTTTTATCTAATAAAAAAATAATTAAAATAGATGAATTAAATACTTTAAATTATGATAATAATAAAAAAAAAATTTATGCTGGTAATGTAGGATTTTTTATATATAAAACAAAAAATTTAGATTTTTTAAAAATTGGTGATACTATTGTATCTAGTACTGATATTAAATCTAAAAAAATAATTAAATTTAATTTTTTAAATCAAATGGTATTTGTTGGTATTTATCCTATTCATAATAAAGATTATAAAAATTTAGAAAATTCTATTAAAAAATTAAAACTTAATGATTATTCTTTTACTTTTTATAAAGATTTTTCTAATACATTTGGATTTGGTTTTAGATGTGGATTTTTAGGTATTTTACATTTTGAAATAATAAAAGAAAGAATATTAAGAGAATATAAAATAAAAATAATTACTACAATACCAAATGTAGAATATAAAATATATTTAAAAAATAATAAAAAAATAAAAATAAATAATCCATTAAATTTACCTAAAAAAAATGAAATTTCTTATATAGAAGAACCATATGTAGAAATTATAATTTTAACTTATAGTAAATATATAGGTAAAATTTTATCTTTTTGTTTTAAAAAAAGAGGTATTTTAAAAGATCAAATTTATTTATCTTTATCAAAAATAAAATTAAAATTTAATATACCATTTTGTGAAATAATATTTGATTTTTTTAATAAACTTAAATCTTTAACTAAAGGATTTACATTTTTAAAATATAAATTTATAGGTTTTAAAAAATCAAATATAGTTAAAGTTGATATTTATATAAATAATATTATTATAGATAGTTTTTCTTTTTTATCACATTTTGATAATGCTTTTAAAAAAGCTAAAAAAATTTGTAAAAATTTAAAAAAATTAATTCCTAAAAAACAATTTAAAATACCTATTCAAGCTTTAATTTATAATAAAATAGTAGTTAGAGAAAATATACAACCTTTTAGAAAAGATGTAATTTCAAAATGTTATGGTGGTGATAGATCAAGAAAAATGAAATTATTAAATAAACAAAAAAAAGGTAAAAAAAAAATGAATAAAATAGGTAAAATAGATTTACCTAAAAATATTTTTTTATCATTAATTAATATTTAATTTATTTAAATATAAAGAAATTTATATATTATATTATATAATATAAAAAAAAAGGAGAGTTGCCGGAGTGGTTAACGGAACAGTTTGCTAAACTGTCAGCTTTTTTTTTGCTACATGGGTTCAAATCCCATACTCTCCGTTTTTAAAAAAAATTAAACGGGGTGTAGCGTAGTCCGGTCATCGCGCCTGGTTTGGGACCAGGAAATCGTAAGTTCAAATCTTGTTACTCCGATTTTGTTTTTTTAAAAAAAAAAGTAATAATGATCACGTAGCTCAGATGGATAGAGCAACTGCCTTCTAAGCAGTCGGTCGCAGGTTCGAATCCTGCCGTGATCATTTTTTTTTAAAAAAAAAATTAATAATGAAAAATATTATTAATAAAAAAGCTTTTTATGATTATAATTTAATTATTAAATTTAATGCAGGTATGGTTTTATCTGGTAAAATAATTAAATTAATTAGAAATAATAAAATAAATATTATTAAATCATATTGTAAGATATTAAATAATGAAATTTTTATTTTTAATTTATATAAAAAAAAAATAAAATTATTATTATCTAAAAAAGAAATTTATAAAATAAAATTAAAATTAAAATATAATAATAATTTTACTATTATACCTACTAAAATTTTTTTTTCTAATGGATATGCTAAAATAGAAATTTATATATCTAAAAAAAAAAAAATATATGATAAAAAAAAAATAATAAAAAAAAAAGAAGAAATAGAAAAAAAAAATATAAATAAATATTATTTTTAATTTAATATTTATTTATATTTTTTTTTTTTTTTTTTTTAAATTTTATTTTGAATATCTAAAGATTTTTTATGTATTTCATCAAAAATTATTTGAATGAAATTTTCATCTAAATTTAATTTTTTACATATTATTTTATAATTTTCTTTTATTTTTTTCATTATTTCTTTTTGTAAAATTTCTATTTTATATTTTTTTTTAATTTTACCTATTTCTAATGAAGAAGAAAATCTTTTATTTAATAAATGTAAAATATTTTCATCTATTTCTTTAATATTATTTCTATGTATAATTAAATTTTTAATATATTTTTTTTGAATTTTTTTATTTAATAAAATTTTATTTAAAATTTTTGTTAATTCATCAGGTGTTATTTGTTGTAATGAATCACTTAATGCTTTTTTAGGATTATTATGAGTTTCAATCATTAATCCATCATAACCAAATTCTATAGCTTTTTTAGAAATTTCATAAATATTTTCACTATTACCTGATATATGAGAAGGATCACATATTATTGGGATATTAGGATATTTTTTTTTAAAATTTAAAATTTCTAACCAACATGGTTGATTTCTATATTTATAATTTTTATATATAGAAAAACCTCTATGTATAATACCTATATTTTTTATATTATTTTTAATTAATCTTTCTAAAGCTCCTATTAATAATTCTATATCTAAATTTAAAGGATTTTTAACTAAAATTATATTTTTAGTATTTTTTAAATTATCAGCTATTTCTTGTACAGTAAAAGGACTACAAGTACTTCTAGCCCCTATCCATAAAATATCTATTTTATTTTTTAATGCTATTTTAACATGTTCTTTATTAGCTACTTCAGTAGCTAATAATAAATTAGTTTTTTTTTTAGCTTTTAACATCCATTTTAATCCTTTTTCACCTATTCCTTCAAACATTCCTGGTTTTGTTCTAGGTTTCCATATACCTGCTCTAAATACTTCTATATATGATTTATTTAAATTTTTAGCTATATTTATTATTTGTGTTTCATTTTCAGCACTACATGGCCCTGCTATTACTAATGGATAAGAAAATTTTTTTATCCAATTATTTTTTATTTTTTTTAATAAATCCATTTTTTATTTAATTTAAAATATTACTTATATATTATATATATACAATAAAATTTATTATTTAAAAAATTTTATAAAAAAAATTAAATATAATCTATAATTAATTTACCTTTAATATGATCATATTCATGTTGAAAAATTATTGAAAAAAAATTTTTTAATTTTTTATTATGTTTTTTCCATTTATTATCATAATATTTTACATATATATATTTTTTTCTATTAATAATAATATTTTTATTAGGAATACTTAAACAACCTTCTTTACTTAAAATATTTTTATTACTATATTTTTTAATTTTAGAATTTATAAAAATCATTTTTTTTTTATAAAAACTTATTATAAATAAATTTATATTTATTCCAATTTGAGGTGCTGATAAGCCTACACCATTATAAAAAAACATAGTTTCAAACATATTATTAATAATATTATTTAAATTTAAAAATTTTTTTATTTTATTATTTTTATTTCTTAATATTTTTTTGTTTATATTATTATTATATAATAATATTGGAAATATCATTTTTTTTTTAAAAAAAATTATTATTTATAATAATTTATAATAAAATGAAAAAAAAAAAAATTTTTAATTATATATCTTTAATAAGTAAAAAACTAAATTATAAAACTTATTTAATAGGTGGATATGTAAGAAATTATTTATTAAATAAAAAAAAATCTTTAGATATAGATATAGTAACAACTGGGAATAGTATAAAATTAGCTAAATATTTTTCTAAAAAAATATTAACCAAAAAAATTTTTTTTTTTAAAAGATTTAAAACTGCAATTGTAAAATATAAAGATTATAATATAGAATTCGTTAGTACTAGAAAAGAATATTATAATATATATAATAATAAACCAACTGTAAAAATTTATAAATCTATTATTGAAGATCAAAATAGAAGAGATTTTACAATAAATTCTATAGCTATAAGTTTAAATATAAAAAATTATGGTAAAATAATTGATACTTTTAATGGATTAAAAGATTTAAAAAAAAAAAAAATAAGAACACCATTAAATCCTAATATTACATTTTATGATGACCCATTAAGAATGATAAGAGCTATAAGATTTTCTTCACAATTAAATTTTAAATTAAATAAAAAATTAAAAAAAGCTATAATTGAAAATATAGATAGAATAAGAATAATTTCTATAGAAAGAATAATACAAGAATTTAATAAAATATTATTATCTAAAAAACCTTCTATAGGTTTAAAATTAATGTTTAATTTAGGATTTTTATCTATTATATTACCTGAACTTATTCCTTTTAAAAATAAATTTAAAAATTATTTTATAAAAAATATTTTTATAAAAATATTAAAATTATTAGATAATATCAAAACAAATAATTTATGGTTAAAATGGGCTATATTATTACAATATGTTGGTAAACCTATTTGTAAAAAATATATAAAAAAAAAAAAAAAATGGAATTTTAAATTGTATGAAATAGTAAGTTATAATATGATACCTAAAATTTTTATAAGATTAAAATTACCAATGAATAAAAAAATGAAATATGTACAAAATATAATAAAATATAGTAATTTTTTTATTAAAATTTTAAAAAAAAAAGAAAAAAAATATATTATAAAAAAAATTTTTTTAAAATTAAATAATAAAATTATTAAAGATATAATAAAATTATGTTATAATAACATTATTGTTAATAATAAAAAAAATATAAAAATAAAATTTAAAAAATTATTATTAATAATAAAAAAAATTAAAAAAAAAAAAATAAAAATAAATATAAATGGTAATGATATAAAAAATATTTTAAATATAAAAACTTCTAAAAGAGTAGGAATTATTAAAAATAAAATTATAAAATTAATTATTAAAAATAATTTAAAAAATAATTATAAATGTATATATAAAAAAATTATTGATATTAATAATAATTTAAATGGAAAAAAATAAAATAAATATTTTATCAGAAAAAATATTAAAAAAAATTTTTTATGAACAAACTATTAATAATTATTCATCTATAATAAAAGAATTAGTAGAAAATTCTATAGATGCTAATTCTAAAAATATATCTATATATATAGAAAATTATACTTATAATTTTACAATTATAGATGATGGTGATGGTATGTCTTATAATAATTTAAAAAAATGTTTTTTAAAAGGTGCAACTTCTAAAATTAAAGAAGAAAAAGATTTAATTAATATTAAAACAATAGGATATAGAGGGAATGCTTTATATTATATATCTAATATATCTATGATGGAAATTATAACTAAAATAAATAAAAATGAAATAGGATATAAATTAATAATAGAATATGGAAAAATTATTAAAATAATACCTTTTTTTTGTAAAAATGGTACTTCTTTTAGTATAAATAATATATTTTTTAATATTTTAAATAAAAAAAATTTTTTATTATCTAATAAATATGAATATAATAAAATATTAAATGTTTTATATAAAATAATTATATGTTATAATAAAATAAATTTTAAATTATTTCATAATAATAAATTAATTTTTAATTTTAATAAATCTAATATAAAAAAAAGAATTTATAATATTTTTTTTAAAAAAATAAAATATAAAAATTTTTTTTATTTTAAAAAAAAAAAAAAATATAAAAAAGTTTCAATTAAATTATTATTAATTAATAATAAAATTTTTAAAAAAAAATTAAATTTTATTTTTGTTAATAAAAGATTTATTATTAATAATAATTATTATAATTTAATTAAAAAATATTTATTAAAATATAATAAAAAAAATATTAATTTTTTTTTATTTTTAAAATTAAATAATAAATATATTAATATTAATATTTTACCTGATAAAACTAAAATAATTTTTGATAAAAAAATTAAAATTAAAAAAATTATTATTAATTTTTTAAAAGAATTAATTAATAAAAATTATTTTTTAAATAAAAAAAATATTAAAAAATTTTTAATTTTTAAAAAAAAAAAAAAAAAAAAAAAAAAAAAAATATATAATATTAAAGATTTAAAAAAAAAAAAAAAAAAATTAAAAGAAAAAATTAAAAAATATTTCTTTTTTTTTTTAAAAAAAAATATTTTATATATAAAATATATACCATTTTTTTTTAAAAAAAAATATTTAATTAATTTTTTTAATATTATTTTTTTATTTTTTAAAAAAAAAAAAAAAGAAAATAAAATTAATATAAAAAAAATATTATTATTATTTTTTTGTAAAGAAAAATGTAAAAAAAAAATAATGAATAAAAAATTTAATATTAAAAATATTTTATTAAAAGTTATTAAATATAAAAAATTTTATATTTCACCTAAAAAAAAAAAAATATTTTTTTTAATTAAAAAAAAAAAAAATTAAATAGGTATATATATAATTTTTTTTTTTTTAAAAAAAATATTATTATTATATTTTTTTAAATATAAAATATAATAATTATTTATTAATTTTATATTTTTTTTAGGTTCTCCAGTAAGATATATAATACCATTATTAATATAATGTATTGATTTTTTTTTTATATTTTTTTTAAATATATTATATATATTATTAATATTAGTAAAATATCTACTTATTAAAAAATCAAATTTTTTATATAAATTTTCTATTCTAATATTTATTAATTTAACATTTTTTAATTTTAATTTTTTTATTATTTTTTTTAAAAAATAAATTTTTTTTTTTTTAGAATCTAATAAATAAAATTTAGTTTTATTAAAAATTATTGAAAGTGGTATACCTGGAAAACCACCACCTGTTCCTACATCTAATATTTTACTATTAGGTAAAAATTTAATTAAATAAATAATTGATAAAGAATATTTTATATGATTAATATAAAATTTTTTTAAACTATTTTTAGAAATTAAATTTATTTTTTTATTTAAAAAAAAATGAATTTTTTTTAATTTAATTAATTTTTTAAATTGTTTTTTATTTAATATAATCATATTTTTTTTTAAATAAAAAAGGTAGACGACTGGATTTGAACCAGCAACCTTCAGAATCACAATCTGATGCTCTTACCTAATTGAGCTACGCCTACCATTATATATTTTTTTTTTTAAAAAAAAAAATTATTTTTTATATTAATATATATATAATATAATATTTTATTTTTAAAAAAAAAATATAATGTATAGAACTCATAATTGTGGCGAATTAAATATAGAGGATATTAATAAAAAAGTAATATTATCAGGATGGATACATAAAATAAGAAAAATGAAAAAATATTATTTTATAGATTTAAGAGATTATTATGGTATTACTCAATTAATAATTAAAAAAAAAAAAATAAAAAAAATATATAATGAATATTTAATAAAAATAAAAGGTATAGTTTATAAAAGATTAAAAAAAAATAAGTTAATTAAAACAGGAGAAATAGAAGTACATGTTTATAAAATTTTTATTATTAATAAATCTAAATTTTTACCTTTTAATATAGAAGATAATCCTAAAATAAATAAAAAAATAAGATTAAAATATAGATATTTAGATTTAAGAAGAAATGAAATAAAAAATAATTTAATTAAAAAATTTAAAATAATAAATAATATAAGAAATTTTTTTTTAAAAGAAAAATTTATTGAATTAGATACTCCTTTTTTAGTTAATAATACATCGGAAGGAGCTAGAAATTTTATTATACCTTCTAGGAATAATAAAGGATTTTTTTATTCGTTACCACAATCTCCTCAAATATTTAAACAATTATTAATGATAGGTGGTTTTGATAAATATTTTCAAATAGTAAAATGTTTTAGAGATGAAGATTTTAGAAAAGATAGGCAACCAGAATTTACTCAATTAGATATTGAAATGTCATTTATTAATAAAAATAATATTTTTCTATTAATAGAAAAATTAATAAAATATTTAATTAAAAAATTTTATTACCAAAAAATAATAAATTTTAAAAAAATTTCTTATAAAGAATCTATTAAATATTATAATACTGATAAACCAGATTTTAGATATAAAATATATAATATTAAATTAAAAAATAAATTTTTTAAAAAAAAATATATAAAATATTCTAAAATTATTTTTATAATTCCTAATTTTTTAAATATTAAAAATATTAAAATAAATAAAATTAAAATTTTAATAAATTTTTTTTTAAAAAAATTTTTTTTTTTTTATTTAACATTAAAAAAAGAAAAAGTTAAAAAAATAATTAAAAAAAAAAAATATATAAAAAATATAATTAATAAATTATTTTTTTCAGAATATGATTCTTTAATAATTATTTTATATAAAAAAAAATTAAATTTTAATTATAAATTATTTATAAAAAAAATTAATAATTTTTTATTATATTCTATATATACAAAAAATATATTAATACCTATATGGATAATAAATTTTCCATTATTTAAATATAATTTTAAAAAAAAAAAAATTAATTCTTTTCATCATCCTTTTACTTCACCTAAAAAAAAAATTTCAAAAAAAAATTTATTTAAAATAAAATCTAAAGCATATGATTTAATAATAAATGGTATAGAAATAGGTAGTGGTTCAATTAGAATTAATAATAAAAAATTACAAGAAAAAATTTTTTATTTATTAAAAATAAAAAAAAAAGATATATATAAAAAATTTGGTTTTTTTTTAAATTCTTTAGAATATGGTACACCTCCACATGGTGGAATAGGAATAGGTATAGAAAGATTAATTTTATTAATTTTAAATAAAAATGATATTAGAGATTTAATACCATTTCCTAAAAGTTATAATAATAAAGATATTATGTTAAATACACCATCTAAAATAGAAAATAAAAAATTATTAAAATTAAATATTAAAATAATAAATTAATATAAAAAAATGAAAAATAAAAAACAACAGTATGATTATTTTTATAATCAAATATTATTATTTACTAATAAAATTTTAAAATTAAATAATCATTTAAAAAAAAATAAAAAAGATTTTAATACTAAAAGATTTTTATTAAAAAAAGTTTCTTTAAGGAAAAAATTTTTAAAATATATTAAAATTAACAAAAAAAATATTTATTTAAAAATAAAAAAAAAATTAAATAAAAAAAAAACTAATGTATAAATTTATAAGAGAAAAAATTTTATTAGATAATAATAGAAGTATTATAATAGAAACTGGTAAAATAGCTAATCAATCTGATGGTTCAATAATTATAAAAATGGGTAATACTTTATTATTATCTACAGTAGTTTTAGGTAAAAAAAAAAAAGAAAAAAAAAATTTTATACCATTAACTATAGATTATAGAGAAAAATATTTTGCAGGTGGTAAAATACCAGGTGGTTTTATTAAAAGAGAAGGTAGACCATCTGAAGAAGAAATATTAACTATGAGAATAGTTGATAGACTTATAAGACCATTTTTACCTAAAAATTTAAATAAAGAAATACAGATTATGATTACTTTATTATCTTATGATTCTAAAGTATTACCTGATGGTTTAGTAGGATTAGCTGCTTCTACTACTTTATTAATATCAAAAATTCCTTTTAAAGAACCTATTTCTCAAATACGATTAGCTAGAATTAAAAATAAAATTATAATTAATCCTAGTTTAAAAGAAGTAAATAAATCAGATATTAATTTAATAATAGGGGGGTCTTTAAAATCAATAATAATGATAGAAGGTGAAATGAAAGAAATATCTAATAAAGATTTCGTGAAAGTTATTAATATAGCACATAAAGTAATAATTAATCAAATTAAATTTCAATATTTTTTTTTAAAAAAAATAAAAAAAAAAATAAAAAAAGAAAAAATTAATTATTTAATTAATAAAAAATTAAAAAAAAAAATAAAAAAAATATCATATAAAAAATTATATAATATTTCAAAAAAATATAAAATAAAAAAAAAAAGAAATAAAAAATATTTATTATTATTTAATAAAATTAAAAAATTAATTAAAAATAAAAAAAAATATAAAAATTTAATATATAAATATTTTGATTATTATAAAAAAAAAATTATATTAAAATTAATAATTAATGAAAATATTAGATTAGATGGTAGAAAATATAATGAAATAAGAAAAATATGGGGCATTATTAATTATTTACCTGGAGTACATGGATCAGTTTTATTAACAAGAGGTGAAACTCAAGCTTTAACTACTGTTACTTTAGGTTCTTCTTTAGATGTAAATAAAATAGATAATGTAGTACTTGAATCAAATGAAAATTTTTATTTACATTATAATTTTCCTCCTTTTTCTACAGGTGAAGTAAAAAAAATTATTAGTATTACTAGAAGAGAAATAGGTCATGGGGCTTTAGCTAAAAAATCATTAATTAATATGATACCTAAAAATAATCCATATACTATAAGAATAGTTTCAGATATATTAGAATCTAATGGTTCATCTTCAATGGCTACTGTATGTGCTTCTTCTTTAGCCTTAATGGATGCAGGTATTAAAATTAATAATATAGTAGCTGGTGTTTCTATTGGTTTAATAAAAAATAAAAAAAAATATATTTTATTATATGATATTTTAGGAGAAGAAGATCATTATGGGGATATGGATTTTAAAATTACTGGAACTAAAAATGGTATTACTTCTTGTCAAGTAGATATTAAAAATATTAATATTTTAAATATAAAAATATTAAAAATAATTTTAAAAAAAGCTAGAAAATGTATTTTTAAAATTTTAAATAAATTAAATAATATATTATCTAACCCTAGAAAAAATATTAAATCAACAGCACCTAAATTTAAATATATAAAAATACCTAAAAAATTTATAGGCCTAATAATAGGAAGTGGGGGTAAAAATATTCAAGATATACAATATAAAACTAATACTTCTATTAATATAGTAGAAAAAAAAAAAATAGGTATAATAGAAATTTTTGGTAAAAAAAAAAAAAAAATAAATAAAGCTATTAAAATAATTAAAAATTTAGTTTTTATACCTAAAAAAGGAAATATATATAAAGCTAAAGTAAAAAGTATAAAAATTTTTGGAGCATTTTTAGAATTATCTAAAGGGGTAGAAGGATTATTACATATATCTGAAATATATTATAAAAAATTTAAAAAAAAAGAAAAAATACTAAAAATAGGTGATATTATAAAAGTTAAATATCTAGGAATAGATAAAAAAACAGGTAAAATTAAATTATCTAGAAAAAAATTATTTAATAATGAAAAAAAATAATAAATTAACTAATTTAGAAGATTCTGAATCTTTAAATAAATATTTATATGAAATTAGTAAAATACCTTTATTAAGTAATAAAGAAGAAATTAAATTAGCTATTAAAATTAGAAATGGATTAAAATATAATGCTAATAAAAAAGCAATTAAAAAAAAAAATAAAGCCCAAGATAAATTAGTTAAATCTAATTTAAGATTTGTTGTATCAGTAGCTAAACAATATCAAAATCAAGGGTTAAGTTTATGTGATTTAATAAATGAAGGAAATGTAGGTCTTATTAAAGCAGCATTTCGTTTTGATGAGACTAAAGGATTTAAATTTATATCTTATGCAGTATGGTGGATAAGACAATGTATTTTACAAGCTATAGCTGATAGTTCTAAATGTGTAAGATCACCTACTAATAAAATAGCTTTTTTAAATAAAATAAATAAAGTTTTTACTATTTTAGAACAAAAATTACAAAGACAACCATCTATAAAAGAAATATCAAAATATTTATCAATTAATGAAAAAGAAATAGAAGATATATTAAAATTTTCAAATAAACATATATCTTTAGATGCCCCTTTAATAGAAGGAGAAGGTATTAATTTATATGATATTTTAATATATAAAGATTCACCTAGTCCTGATAAAAAATTAAATGAAGAATCTTTAAAAAGAGATATAAAAAAATGTTTTAAAATATTATCTAAAAGAGAAGAACAAGTAATAATACTTTCTTGTGGGTTATTTGGTAAAAAAATAATGAATTTTGAAGAAATTGCAAAATTATTTTCTTTAACTAGAGAAAGAGTTAGACAAATTCAAATTAGTGCTTTAAAAAAATTAAAGACATCTAAAAAAATTAAAATTTTAAAAAATTATTTATAATTTATTTTAAAATTTTATTTAAAAATAAAGAGATATAAAAAAATTATATCTCTTATATTTTTATTTTAAAATAAATTATTATATAATATTTTTATATTTTTATCTATTTTCTTTTTAGAAATAGCTTTTTTAAAAGGAATATATTTAATATTATTATTTTTTATTCCTAATACAAAATTATATTTTAATTTTAAAAAATTTAAAATAGATTCTAATCCTAATCTAATAGCTAAAATACGATCTAAACAAGTAGGTGAACCTCCTCTTTGTACATGTCCTAATATATTTAACCTAAATTCATATTTTTTAAATTTATCTTTTATTATATTGTAAATTTTACTAGCTGATTCTCCTATATTTTTATTATCCTTTTCTGTTTCAGCTATTATAATAATATTAGAATTTTTATCTTTATTCCAATTTTTTAATTTACAAAAAATTTTTTTTAAATTATATTTATTTTTTTTAGATACTAAAATATCTAAAACACCTATTGAAATACCACTATTTAAAGCTAAAAATCCCATTCCTCTACCCATTACTTCTATAATAAATATTTTATTATTAGAATTAGCAGTATCTTTTATTTTTTCTATTAAATTTATAATTGTATTTAAAGATGTATCATAACCTATAGTATAATCAGTACCATATATATCATTATCAATAGTACCAGGTATTCCTATAATAGGAAATTTATATTCTTCATTAAATATTTTAGCCCCTGTAAATGTACCATTACCTCCTATTATTATTAATCCATTTAAATTATTTTTTATTAAATTTTTATAAGCTATTTTTCTACCTTCTTTAGTTTTAAATTTTTCAGATCTACCTGTACCTAAAATAGTACCTCCTAATCCTATAATATTATTTACATTTTTATTAGATAATTTGAATATTTTATTTTTTATTAAACCATTATATCCATTTTTTATACCATAACAATTTATTTTTTTTTTTTTAGAAAAATTTACTATTGTTTTAATAGTGGCATTCATACCTGGTGAATCACCACCTGATGTTATTATTCCTATATTTTTAATTTTTATCATTTTTTTTATTTAAAATGGTAAATCTTCATCATTAAAATCTTCTTTTATTTTTTTATTAAAAAATTTTTCATTATCTTCTTTATCTTTTTTTTTTTTTTTTTTTTTTTTTTTTTTTTTTTTTTTTTTTTTTTTTTTTTTTTTTTTTTTTTTTTTTTTTTTTTCCAATGTACTAATAAGTTTTGTTTGTAGAATGACTTTACTAAAACAAACATTCTAAAAAAGCTTCCAAAAAAGAAGTTGGGTATGCAATGCACCACTTAAACTAGTGCAACATCAAGGATTTTTTATATTATTAAAATAAAAATTAGAAATATTTAAATCTTAGGGATAAGGGGAGCGTTGTATAATTAAAATTTTACGTATTCAACACTGTAACAAATCGTTGGTGTAGATAAAGCCTTCAGCTTGTGCAGAAACATGCACATCCTTCAAATGCAATTTGTCAGTGCCAGATGTTAGTGGTGTTACTGAATAATTGAGTGGCTAACCGCCTAATACCTTTTTTTTTTTTTGTTTTACATATTTTACAATCTGCGAATTAGAGCAGGTTTAATCAAAGCTAAATTAACGAATTTGTATATTTCACTGTTGGCCTTAACATTTAACTTCGTAACAAAAATGTGTCCAATAAAACGCCCACATGAGTAGTACTAAATTTAACTCGATGCAATTAACCTTTCACCCTTTACTGATTAATAAGATACTCGCCCCGATATAGCTAACGAGAAAACTGAAGTAATACTAATTGATTAATTGCAAGACTGCACTGTACACAACATGCCTATCTAATATTGACAATACACCTACGTACTATCTCATAATGTGATGTAGGTTTCATCTTTCGATATCAGAATAATCGATTTACTAAATGATTCTCCATAACCATAATTATAAGAAAAGATTGATACACAACCTCCAACAAAGTACTTGTGATGAACACATTCAGCAGATTCATTTACCAGCACCTTTGACTTCATGGTTAACACTTTTACACACATTAAAATATCAATTAAAATACATTTACTGCTACAAATTTAAAATTTAACCAAACACAAACATTAAAATTATCGTACTGCCGTTCCTACATGTATAAACAACAAAAATGAAGTAAACATAGCGGTGTGAACTCCATTATTTGGAAAAACTGACTTATATAATTAATGTACCAGTGCTGGAAATACACTTTTTGAAATTGTAACATTTTCCATGTGCAAATTAATACTACAAACAAAGACAAATTAAAAAGTTTGCTACGCTCCATGCTAATTTAATAAATGGGGTTGACAGTCACCCACGTTTTTTATGGTCTGGGAATGGCGCTGCAGAGAAATCATGTGCTATCGCAGGAATGTTAAAAACGCACGTCATTTTGTTATTACAAAATGCAAAATAATTGTTATTATTGTGTGCAGAAAACAAGGACGCAATAAACCTATATCACTCTTAAATAAAAACCTTTTATATATATTGTGGTGCTAATTAGAAAATTATGTGCAGATCTAACATGTTTTAACGGCCTGTATGAGAAAGCAGTCAGTTTTAAATAAAATTCTATTTAGGGAAAAAATAAAATTTAAAAATTTATAAACAAAAATACATGATTTTGTGTCGTACGTACATTTTTCGATTCTATTTACGTTATTTATTTTAGACATTGAATTTAGAGTATTGCGGAAACCTTACCACCGTTCTTTATATTGTAACGTGGACTTGCTAGTGTCTGCCAATTAGGCATCTTCGCAGACGATCGAACTTTTTGGAAATGGAATATTTCGAAGCGGCCTTAACGGTGGGGACATAAAGACAAATATTCTAGAAGCACGATCTACCAGTATAAATACGAGCTCCGCTCGACCGACAGTCGGTCAGTATCAATCAGATTCAGTTCAGTGCGGAGCAGTGATACCAGATTAGGAAATATTTTTCTTAATTCTAGTATTTTTTTGTCCTTAAGGAAATAATCTAAGGATTTTTCTAGGCACTCTAGGCAGCAGACTTTTACCGCTAAAGAGTGCTTTTTGACTAAAAAATTATCTTTTGCACCCATAATATTCAAGAAAAACGTGAACAGTAATCTTATTTTCATTAATAAGCACTCTAGCAGCACCACGCGCTCGAAAATAATTAAACATGGAAACTAAATGCTTTGCTTGAAATTAGGCTATAAATACACCGGTCAACCTTCGTTTTCTTCTTTTACTATGTTTAGTTTAGTGCAATTTGAAATAAACAGGATTTGTTCACTTCTAAAAAAATTAATAAGATATAAAATAAAACAAAAAACTTACAATACATTTTAGCATAGAGGATTAGTCAGATTGAGGTTCAGAAACAAAAAACTACAGCGACATAATAAAATAATTTTTGAAACGCACATTTTTTATATTTTTCCGTATTTTTTTTTTTTTTTTTTTTTTTTTTTTTTTTTTTTTTTTTTTTTTTTTTTTTTTTTTTTTTATTTTTTTTTTTTTTATCTTTTTTATCTTTTTCATTATCATAATCATTATCATTATAATTATCATTATCATTATCATCTACTTCTTCTTCTTCTTCTTCTTCTTCTTCTTCATTATTATTATATTTTCTATTATATTTAGTATCTTTTATTTTTATATAATCAGAATTTATTTCAAATAAATTTTCATTTTTAATTCTTTCTATTTTCCAACCTTGAATAATATTAAAATATCTAGTTAATCCATCTTGATTTATCCATTCTCTTCCTTTAAGATTTATATAAATTTTTACTTTATCATTTTTTTTTACATAATTTAATAATTCTATTTTATCTTGAATAAAATCTATTAAAATATTTTGTGGATATTGTTCATCAGTTAATAAAACTATACTTTTTTTTTTAAAATTATTTTTAAATACTTGTATATCTAAAATATCTTTTATTCTACCAATTAAATACATAATTTTTAAATTAAAATTTAATTATTAATATAATAATATAATAATTTAAATTTTTATATAATATATATTATTATTATATAATTCCTAATTCTAATTTAGCAACATCACTCATCATATTTTTATTCCAAGATGGTTCAAAAGTTATTTCTATATTAATATCATTAATATTTTTAATTTTTTTTTTAATTTTTTTTTCTATATTTTTTAATATTTCATTATATAATGGACAATTAGGAGAAGTAAAAGTCATTAATATAAATAATTTTTTTTTTTTTATATTAATTTTATATATTAACCCCATATCATATATATTAATATTTAATTCTGGATCATATATATTTTTTAATATTTTAATTATATTTTTTTTTGATAATTTTTTTTTTTTTTTCATTTATTTTTAAATTTAAAATAATATTTAATTTTAAAATAAAAAAAGAAAAAATGATAATAAATAATAAAATTTATAAATATATAAAAAATATAATTAAAAAAAATGAACCTAAATATTTAAAAAAAATTAAAAATTATAAAAATTATAAAAAATTAAAAAATATTAAAAAAAAAATAAAAAATATGATGTCAGATAATTTACAAGGTAGATTTTTAAGTTTAATTTCTAAAATTAAAAATCCTAAAAATATTTTAGAAATAGGTACTTTTTTAGGTTATTCTACTTTATGTTTATCAGAAGGTTTAAAAAAAAATGGATTATTAATAACTATTGAAAAAAATAAAAAATTTATATATTATGCTAAAAAAAATTTTAAAAAAACTAAATATAATAAAAATATTAAAATATTATATGGTAATGCTTTAAAAATCATACCTAATTTAAAAAAAAAATTTGATATAGTTTTTATAGATGCTGATAAAAAAAATAATTTAAAATATTTTGAATTAATATTTAATAACAATAAATTAAATAAAAAAGGATTAATTATTATTGATAATGTATTATGGAAAGGTAAAATAATAAATAAAAAATTAGATTTTTTAACTAAAAAAATTAATCTTTTAAATAAAAAAATTAAAAAATATAAAAATATAAATAATATTATTATACCTATAAGAGATGGATTAAATTTAATATTAAAAAATTAATAATATTTTATATTTTATTATCATTAATTTTAATAAATTCATTTAAAATTTTTCTGATTTTATCAGAAAAAAAATATATTTTTTTTTTTCTCATTTCTTTTCTAATTTTTATAATTTTTTTTAATAATATATTATAATTTTTTTTTTTTTTTTTTTTAATTATTTTTAATCCTAAAATATCTATTAAAAATGTTTTCATAATAAAATTAATTTTATTTAAATCTTTTAATGTAATTTGTAATTTTTTAATTATACATTTATCTATTAAATTATTTATTTTAAATAAATTATATATTAATAAAGGTATATTAAAATCATCATTTAAATATTTGTAACAATTTTTACATATTTTATCATAATTAATAGAAGATTTTTTTTTAGGTTTAATTTTTTTAAGTTTATTAAAAATATTTAATAAATTTTTATAATCATATTTTGTTTTAATTAAATTTTTTTTATTAAAATTTATTACATTTCTATAATGAGTTTTTAACATATATAATTTTATTATTAATGGATTAATTTTTTTATAATTTAATTTACCATATATAATATCATCTGGTATTATATAATTTTTTAATGATTTACTCATTTTTTTATTATTTATAATTAACATATTAGTATGTATCCAAAATTTAGCTAAATTATATTTATTATTATTAATAACATTACATTGAGATATTTCACATTCATGATGAGGAAATTTTAAATCTAATCCGCCACCATGTATATCAAAATAATTTCCTAAATATTTATTACTCATAGTACTACAACCTAAATGCCATCCAGGATATCCTATCCCCCATGGTGAAGGCCATTTCATAATATTATTATTAGCTTTTATCCAAATAGCAAAATCATATTTTTTTTTTTTTTCATTTAAAAAATTATTATTTATTAATTTACCATTATTTATTTTTATATTATTTAATATATTACCATAATTACCTATTTTTTTATTATAATAATTAATATTAAAATAAATTGAACCATTTTTTATATAAGCATATTTTTTTTTTATTATTTTTTTTATATTTTCAATTTGTTCAATAATATGACTAGTAGTTCTAGGTTCTAGATTAGGTGATAATAAATTAAATTTTTTAAGATTAAAATAAAAATTTAATAAATATTTTTGCATATTTTCTAAAGACTTTTTTTTTTTATTTTTTTTTGAATGATTAATATCAGTAATATTTCTTACATATTTTACATTAAATTTTAAATGTTTAAAATATCTATATATAATATCAAAAAATATAAATGTTCTATAATTACCTAAATGTATATTATTATTTAATGTAGGTCCACAAACATACATTTTTATATTATTATTAATAATAGGTATAAAAATTTCTTTTTTTTTAGTTAAAGAATTAAATATAAAAATTTTTTTTTTATATTTTAATATTTTTTTAATCATTTTTTTTAAAAAAAAAATTAAATTTATAATAATATTATATTAAAATAAATAAAATGAAATGAATAGTAAAGATTATTTAAATTTAATAATAGATACTAAATTAGCTTATTATTCTACTATTAAAGGGTTTATTATATTAAGACCATATGGTTATAAACTATGGGAAAATATTAAAAATATTTTAAATAAAATGTTAATTAAAACTAATCATGAAAATGTTTATTTTCCATTATTAATACCTAAAAAATTATTTACAATTGAAAGTAATCATATTAAAAATTTTTCTAAAGAATGTGCTATTGTTACTCATTCTAAATTAAAAATTAAAAATAATAAAATAATAATAGATCCTAATTCCAAATTAAAAGAAGAATTAATAATAAGGCCAACATCAGAAACAATAATTTGGTATACATATAAAAAATGGATTAATACTTATAAAGATTTACCTATATTAATTAATCAATGGTCTAATGTAGTAAGATTAGAAATGAGGAATAAATTTTTTATAAGAAATTCAGAATTTTTTTTACAAGAAGGGCATACTGCACATAAAAATAAAAAAGATTCTATAAAAGAAATAAATATTATTAAATATATTTATAAAAAATTAATTAAAAAATATTTATCTATTCCTTTTATTTCAGGATTAAAAACTAATTTAGAAAAATTTTCTGGCGCTAAATTTACATATTCTTTTGAAACTTTAACTAAAAATGGTAAATCAATACAATTAGCTACAATACATTTTTTAGCTAAAAATTTTTCTAAAGCTTTTAAAGTAATTTTTACAAATAAAAATGGGATAAAAAAAAATGTATGGTCTACTTCATGGGGAATTTCTACTAGATTAATTGGGGCTATAATTATGATACATTCAGATAAAAAGGGATTAATATTACCACCTAAAATAGCACCTATTCATATTATTATAATACCTATAATAAAAAAAAAAAATTTATTTTTAAAAAAAAAAATAAATTTTATAGTAAAAAAAATCAAAAATTTTTTTTTTATTAAAAAACTTAAAATAAATATAAAATATGATAATAATTTTAATAAAACACCTGGTTATAAATTCTATAAATATGAAAAAATGGGTATACCACTTAGAATAAACATAGGTAAAAAAGAAATTAATAAAAATGTAATAGAAATAATTAGAAGAGATAATTTTAAAAAATATATTTTTAATATTAATAATAATTTATATAAAAAAATAATAAAATTATTAAATAAAATACAAAATAATTTATATATAAACGCTAAAAAAAATATGAAAAAAAAAATATTAAAAATTAATAATTATAAAAAATTTAAAAAATATTTTAATAAAAAAAATGGATTTATTTTATCTAATTTTAATATTAAAAATAATAAAAATTTAGAATTAAAAATAAAAAAAGAAACAAAAGCTACAATAAGATGTATAATAAATAAAAAAAAAGAAGGAAAATGTTTATTAAGTAATAAAAAAACTAATAAAATAGTAATTTTTGGTAAATCTTATTAATTTTTTTATCTTTACTTTAAAAGTAGACAATTTTTAAAAAATTATCTACTTTTAAATAAAAATTAAAAATAATTATAAATTATATATTTTTATTAATTTTTTTTTTTAAATATTTTAAAATTTTTTTTTTTTTTTTTGGATTAAACCATTTTATATTTTTATATTTTTTAAACCAAATTATTTGTTTTTTAGCATAATTTCTAGTTTTTTTTTTAATTTCTTCTATACAATTATTTAAACTATATTTTTTTAATAAATAATTAAAAACTTCTTTATAACCAATAGTATTTAAGGAATTTAATTTTAAATTAAAATATTTTAAATTTTTTTTTACTTCATTTATAAATCCTTTTTTAAACATTAAATCAACTTTTTTATTTATTTTTTTATAAATTTTTTCTCTTTTTAAAATTAATCCTATTCTTATATATTTATCAAATGGTCTTTTTTTTTTTTTTTTTTTTATAAAAATAAGAAATTTTTTTTTTTAAAATTTTTTTAATTTCTAATCCTCTTATTATTTTTCTTTTATCTTTTTTATTTTTTAAATAATTAAAATAATCTATATCATTTTTTTTTAATTTTTTTAATAATATTTTTCTTTTTTTTAAAAATAATTTTTTTCTTATTTTATTTAATTTTTTTTTATTTATACTTGGTATATAATTAATACCTTCTATAATAGATTTTTCATATAAACAAGACCCACCTACCATTAAAATATTGTTATATTTTTTAAATAATTTATATAATAATTTTATTATATCTTTTTCAAATTTATATATATTATATTCTTTTTTAAGACTAAAATTACCTATAAAATGATGTTTTATTTTTTTTAAATTTTTTTTTGTAGGTTGAGAAGTACCTATTTTTAATTCTTTATAAAATTGTCTAGAATCACAAGAAATAATATTATCAGTTTTAATTTTTTTAGCTAAATAAATAGATAATTTAGTTTTCCCTATTCCTGTAGGTCCTACTATAGAAATTAAAACTTTCATTTTTTTTTAAAAAAAAAATTAAAATTTAATTTTATATAAATTATTTAATAATAAATAATCTAATATTACTAAATATGCCATAGATTCTACTATAGGTACGGCTCTAGGTAAAACACAAGGATCATGTCTACCTTTAATTTTTATTTTAACTTTTTTATTATTTTTATCTATACTATATTGATTTTTAGTAATAGTAGAAACAGGTTTAAATGCTATATTAAAATATATATCCATACCATTAGAAATTCCACCTTGAATACCCCCTGAATTATTTGTTTTTGTAATACCATTTTTTATAAAAATATCATTATGTTTAGATCCTTTCATTTTAGTACCTATAAAACCACTACCATATTCAAAACCTTTTACTGCATTAATAGATAAAATAGCTTTTCCTAATTCTGCATGTAACTTATCAAAAATAGGTTCACCTAATCCAATAGGAATATTTTTAATTATACAAGTTATTATTCCACCTATTGAATCTCCTTTTTTTTTAATTTTTTTAATTAAATTAATCATTTTTTTAGCCTTTTTTTTATCTGGACATCTTATAATATTACTTTCTATATTATTTAAACTAAGATCTAATTTATTATATTTTTTTTTTAATTTTATTTTACCAACTGAAGATACATATGCTATTATTTTTATATTTTTTATTATTTGTTTAGCTATACTACCAGCTACTACTCTACAAACTGTTTCTCTAGCTGAAGATCTACCACCTCCTCTATAATCTCTTATTTTATATTTTTTATAATAAGTATAATCAGCATGAGATGGTCTATATATATCTTTAATATTATTATAATCTTTAGATTTTTGATCTTTATTATATATAATAAATCCAATAGGAGTACCAGTAGTAATATTATTAAATATCCCTGATAAAAATTCTACTTTATCTTTTTCTTTTCTAGGTGTAACTATTTTTGATTGACCAGTTTTTCTTCTATTAAGATCAAAATTAATTTTATTAAAATTAATTTTAATACCTGATGGACAACCATCTATTATACCACCTATTGCTTTACCATGACTTTCACCAAAAGTTGTTAATTTAAATATTTTACCTATTGTATTGCCTGCCATAATTTTATTTTTTAAATAAAATATATAAATTAATGAATAAAAAATAAAATAATTAAATAAAATAAATTAATTTTTTAAAAATGAAAAATAAAAATAAAAAATATACATCTAAAAATATAAAATATTTTAAAAATATTGATCATATTAGAAAAAGACCTTCAATGTACATTGGTGATATTAATATAAATGGATTACATCATATTTTTTATGAAGTTTTAAATAATTCTTTAGATGAATATTTAATAGGTAGTTGTAAAAAAATATTTGTTGTAATAAATAATAATAAATCAATGACTATAGAAGATAATGGTAGAGGTATACCTATAGATATATATAAAAAAAAAAAAAAATCAGCTTTAGAAATAATAATGACTAAAATAGGTTCAGGTGGAAAATTTGATAAATCATCTTATAAATTTTCTAGTGGATTACATGGAGTAGGATTATCTTGTGTAAATGCTTTATCTAAAAAATTAATAATAAAAATTTATAGAAATGGATTAATTTATAAACAAAAATATTATAAAGGTAAACCATTATATAATATAAAAGTTACTAATAAAAATAAAATTAAAAAAAATGGTACTAAAATAGAATATACTATAGATGATAGTATTTTTAAATATACAAAATATGATTATAATTTAATATTAAATTATTTAAAAGAATTATCTTATTTAAATAAAGGATTAAAATTTTATTTATATGATAAAAGAACTAATAAAAAAAAAAAAATAATATCTTTAAAAGGATTAAAAGATTTTATTAATTATTTAGATAATGAAAAAAATAATTTAGTAATTAAAAAAGATTTTTATTTAAATAAAAAAATAAAAAATAAAATTAATATAGAATTAATAATTAGATATAAATATTTAACTAAAGGTAAAATTTTATCATATGTTAATAATATAAAAACTAATAATGGTGGTACACACGTTATAGGTTTTAAAAAAGCTTTAATAAAATCATTTAAAAAATATATAAATATTAATAATAATAATAATGAAGATTATTTAAATATAAATATTAATAATAAAGATATTTTAGAAGGTATTATCTCAATATTATCTATTAAAATGAATAATCCTGAATTTGAAGGTCAAACTAAAAATAGTTTAGTAAATAAAAATATTATTGGATTAATTGAAAAATTAATTAATATTAATTTTAATATCTTTTTAGAAGAAAATCCTATTTTTTGTAAAAAATTAATTAATAAAATTTTAATTACTTCTAAAGCTAGAAAAGCTGCTAAAAAAATAAAAGATAATATACAAAAAAAAAATATTTTTTTATATAAAAATATTATTCCTAATAAATTTTCAGATTGTACTTATGATAATTCTAATAAATGTGAAATTTTTTTAGTAGAAGGTGATTCAGCTGGTGGTACTGCTAAACAAGGTCGTAATAGAAAATTTCAAGCTATATTACCATTAAAAGGCAAAATATTAAATGTAGAAAAAACTATTAAAAATAAATTTCTAGAAAATAATGAAATTAAAAATATATTTTCTGTTTTAGGTGTTACTTTAGAAAAAAAAAATTGTTTTTTAGAATTAAATATAAAGAAATTAAAATATAAAAAAATAATAATAATGACAGATGCTGATATAGATGGTAAACATATTTCTACACTTAATATTAACTTTTTTATTTAAATGTATGAGAATTTTAATTAATAAAGGTTATATTTTTTTAGCTAATCCTCCTTTATATAGTATTAAAATTAAAAAAAAAAAAATATATATATGGAATGAATTAGAAAAAAAAGAAATTTTAAAAAAAAATAATAAAAAAATTTATATTCAAAGATATAAAGGATTAGGAGAAATGAATTCTAATCAATTATGGGATACTACTATGAATCCTAAAAAAAGATATTTAAAAAAAATTTATATTAAAAATTTTAATAAAAGTAATATAATATTTAATATATTAATGGGGGAAAATATTTTTAAAAGAAAAGAATTTATTAAAAAAAATTATTTTTTAGCTAAAATTAAATTTTAATTTTTTTCTTTATTAAAAATAAATTTTTTTTTAAATATATAATTAACTGTTTTAGTATATTTTACTCCATTTTTTAACCATTTTTTAGTTTCTTTTTTATTTAAAATAATTTTTTTTTTTATAGGATTATAAATACCTAATTTTTTAATTATTTTACCATCTCTAGGAGATTTAATATTAGTCACTACTATAGAATATATAGGATAATGTTTTTTACCTTTTCTTTGTAATCTTATTTTTAACATTTTTTTTTTTTTTTTATATATATATCAATCAGACTCGTAAGGATTTGAACCTTAACTATCAGAATCAAAATCTGAGGTGCTACCATTACACAACGAGTCTCTATTTTTTATTTAATTTTATTTTTTTTTAAAATTTAAATAATATTTTTTTTTTAAAAACAAAATAATTTTTTTTTATAAAAATTTATTAAACTATTATATATATTAATTCCTTTTATTTTTTTTTTATTTGATATTTTACATATTAATAATTGCATATATCCATCTTTTATTTTTATAAAAACTTTTTTATTTATTAAAATAATTTTTCCTATTTTATTATATTTTTTAAATATTTTAATATTAAAAATATTTATTTTATATATTTTTAAAAAAAATATATTTTTATTTTTATTAATAAAACACCATACTGGTTTTTTACTAGATAATCCTTTTATTAAATTTAAAATTTTTTTTTTATTATAATTTAAAAAAAAAATTTTTGAATAAAAATTATTAATTTTAGGTGCTATTTTTTTTATTTTATTATTATTATTATTATTATTTATAATAAATTTATTATTAATAATTTTTAATATACTTTTTAAAGTGAATTTTTTAGTTTTTTTAATTATTATTTTTTTTAATTTTTTATAATTATAATTTTTTTTTATATATATTTCTTTTTGTAAAATGATATTACCTCCATCTATATCATCATTAATAAAAAAACTTGTTAATCCAGTTTTTTTTTCATTATTAATTAGAACCCAATTGATAGGACTAGAACCTTTATATAAAGGTAATAAAGAAGGATGTATATTAATAGTACCTATTTTAGGTATTTTCCATAATTTATATTTGATAATTTTAAATGATATTAATAATTGAATATCTGGATTTATTTTTTTTATTTTTTTTATATTTTTTTTTTTATATATATATTCACTGTATATTAAATTAATTTTATATTTTTTAGCAATATTTTTTATAAAATTTTTTTTTTTTTTTATTTTATTTTTAGTAGTTATTATACAATTAATATTATAATAATATTTTTTTTGATTTTTAATTAAATATTTAATAGTAGGTATACCAAAATTACCATTACTCATTATTATAATATTTTTATATTTCATTTATTTTTTTTTTAAAAAAAATATGACCTGGCTGGGATTCGAACCCAGGACCCTTACATTAAAAGTGTAATGCTCTACCAACTGAGCTACCAAGTCTAATTTATTTAATTTTACTTAATGTTTAATTAAAATTAAAATACTAATTTAAGTTAAATAAAATTTAATATAATATATATTATAATATAATATATAATATATATATATTAAAATTAATATTATTTTATTTATTAGGAATAAATAAAAAAAAAAATTATTTTAATAATAAAAAATTAAATTTTGTGAAAATAATTTTAATAGGTTATATGGGTAGTGGTAAAACTTATATAGGTAATTTATTATCTAAAATAATAAATTATAAATTTTATGATTTAGATATATTAATATCTAATATATATAATATTAGTCTAAATAATATATTTAAATTATATGGTGAAAAAAAATTTAGAATTATAGAAAATAAAGTTTTAAAAGATTTTTTATTTAAAAAATATAATAAATCTTTAATTTTATCAGTAGGAGGCGGTACACCTTGTTTTTTTAAAAATATGTATATTATGAATAAATATTCAAATACATTTTATTTGAAATGTAAAAATAATATTCTTTATAAAAGGCTATTATTAGATAATAAAAATAGACCTATATTAAAAAATAAAATAAAAAAAAAAAAAAAATTATTAAATTTTATTAAAAAAAGTATTAAAAAAAGAGAAAAATATTATTTAAAATCAAAATATAAAATTAATACTAAAAAAATGATTTTTGTTCAAATAGCTTTACATATAAAAAAAATATTAAAAATTAATGTTTAAATTAATTAAAAAAAAATTAAAAAAATTAAAAAATAAAAAATTTTTATTAGCTATTAGTGGTGGTGTTGATAGTATGGTATTATTACATATATTTAATAATATTTTTAAAAAAAAAAAAATTAATGTAGCTAATTGTAATTTTACATTATATAAAAATAATAATAATAAAAAATTTATATATAAAGAATGTAAAAAAAAAAAAAATATTTTTTTTTATAAAAAATTTAATACAAAAATTTATTCTAAAAAAAAAAAAATTTCTATTCAAATGGCTGCTAGAAAATTAAGATATAATTGGTTTTTAAAATTAAAAAAAAAGTTTAATATAAATTATATAGTATTAGGTCATCATTTAGATGATAAAATAGAAACTTTTTTTATTAATTTATTTAGAAGTAGTGGTATATATGGATTAAAAAGTATAAATTATATTTATAAAAAAATTTATTTAAGACCTTTAATTTTTTATAAAAAAAAATATATTATTAAATATGCTTTAAAAAAAAAAATAAAATGGAAAGAAGATTTAAGTAATTATAAAAATTATTATTTAAGAAATAAAATAAGAAATATTATAATACCTACTATAAATAGTAATATAATAAATTTTAAAAAAAAAATAACAAAATCTTTAAATAATATTTATTTAGAATATAAATTTATTAAAATTATAATAAATTTTTTTTCATTTAAAATAAAAAAAAAAAAATATAATAATCCTTTTTTATTAATTTTAAATATAAAAAATATTTTTAATATAAAATATTTTTATTTTATTTTATATAAAATTTTATATAAATATGGATTTAAAAATATTAATATTATTAAAAAATTTTTAAAAATTAAAACTGGAAAGTATTTTTTATCTAAAAAATATAAATTAATAAAATATAAAAATTTAGGATTATTAACAATAATTAAAAAAAAAAAAATAAATATAATAATTAATAATATAGGAAAATATAAAATTATAAATAATTTAAAGATAAATTTTGTTTTTAAAAAAAAAATAAAAATAAAAAAAAAAAAATATATTTATTTAAATTTTAATAAAATTAAATTTCCGTTATATATAAGAAATTGGATAAAAGGTGATTATTATTATAATAATAAAAAAAAAAAAATTTTAATTAATAAAATATTTAAAAAAAAAAAATTATCTTTATTTGATAAAGATAATATTTATTTATTATTTAATAATAATTATGAATTTATTAGTACTATTAATATAATTTTAATAAAAAATAAAAAATTTTTAATTAAAAAAAATAATAAAATTATTTATTTTAAATTTTTAAATTATTTTATATGAAAAAAAATAAAAAAAATCATAAAAAAATTGGTGAAAAATTAAAAATGTTTTTTTTTTCCAAAAATATAGGAGCAGGTTTACCATTATGGTTGCCAAATGGTATCTATTTTTATAAAAAAATAAAAAAAATTATAAAAAAAATAAATATTAAAAATAAATATAAAGAAATATATACTCCAAATATTGCTAAAGATATTTTATATAAAAAATCAGGTCATTTAAAAAAATATTATAATTATATTTTTAAATTAAAAAAAAAAAAATTATATTTAAAACCAATGAATTGTCCTTTTCATTGTGAAATTTATAAATTTTATAAAAATATTTCTTATAAAAAATTGCCTATAAAATTTTTTGAATTTGGCACTGTTTATAGAAATGAAAAAAGTGGAGTTTTAAATGGGTTATTTAGAACTATATCTTTTACTCAAGATGATGGTCATATATTTTGTAGAAGAAAAAAAAAATATATATATAAAGAAATATATAAAATTATAAAAATAATTAAAAAATTATATAATTTATTTAAAATTAAAAAATTTTATATTAGATTTTCATTTAAAAAAAAAGAAAAAAAATATATTAATAATAAAAAATATTGGATTATTTCTGAAAAAATACTTTTATATATAAAAAAAAAAATTAAAAAAAAATATAATACTTATATTAAATATAATGAAGCAGCTTTTTATGGACCTAAAATAGATTTTATAATAAAAGATAATTATAAAAGAAAATGGCAATTAGGGACTATACAAATAGATTTTAATACCCCTATAAGATTTAATTTAAAATATTTTGATAAAAATAACAATATTAAAAATCCTGTTATTATACATAGAGCTTATTTAGGATCAATAGAAAGATTTATAGCAATTTTTTTAGAAAATAATAAAGGTAAAATACCTTTTGAATTATTAAAAATTCAAGTTATTATTATACCTATTAGTAAAAATAATTTAAAATATTCTATATTAATTAAAAAAAAATTAATTTTTAATAAAATTAAAGTTAAAATAAATAAAAATTTTAAAGAAAATTTAAATAAAAAAATTAAAAAATATGAAAATATTAAAATACCATTTTTATTAATTATAGGTAATAAAGAAGAAAAAGAAAAAAAAATTTTTATTAGAAAAAATGGAATAGGTAAAATAGGTATTTTTACAATTAAAAAAACTATTAATTATATTTTTAAAAATAAAAAATAATAATATATATTTATATATATAAAAATTAAAAAATTATAAAAAATTATAAAAACAAATATTTTAATAAATTATTATTAAAATATAAAATAAATGAAAATATAAAATCTAAACAAATTAGATTAGTAGATAATAAATTATTTGAAAATAAAATTTATGATACAAAATATTTATTAAATAAAATAAAAAAAAAAAATTTAAAATTAGATATTATTGAAATAAATAATAAAATTTATCCTTCTATAGTAAAAGTAATAAATTTTAATAAATTTATTTATGAATATAAAAAAAAAATAAAAAAAAAAATTATAAATCAAAAAAAAAATAAATTAAAATTAATTCAATTAAGTACTAATATAAGTGAACATGATAAAAATTATAAAATAAAAAATATTAAAAAATTTTTTTTAAAAGGTAATAAAGTTATATTATATATATTTTTTAAAGGTAGATCTATAATATATAAAGATCAAGGTGAAAAAACATTAATAGATATTTCAAAAAAATTAAAAAATTATGGATTTATATTAAAATATCCTTATATGGATAAAAGAAAAATGTTAATGATTATGTTACCAATTAAAAAATAAAAATAATAAAAATGTTAAAATTAAAAACAAAATCTAGTACAAAAAAAAGATTTAAATTAAAATTTAATAAAAAAATTAAAAGAAAATATTCTTTTAAAAATCATAATTTAATAAAAAAATCTAAAAAAAGAAAAAAAAAATTATCTAAATTTGTTTTTTTAAAAAAATCAAATTATAAAAATATAATAAAACATTTTAATTAAAAAAATATAAATAAAATATGCCTAGATCTAAAAATATAGTAGCTTCTAAAAAAAAAAGAAAAAAAATTTTAAAATATGCTAAAGGATTTTATGGAGCTAAAAAAAGATGTTATACTATAGCTAAAAATTCAGTTGAAAAATCTTGGAGTAATTCATATATAGGTAGAAAAAATAAAAAAAAATTTTATAGAAAATTATGGATATTAAGAATAAATGCTTATGTAAGAAAAAATTTTAAAATAACATATTCAAAATTTATTTTTTTTTTAAAAAAAAAAAAAATAAAATTAAATAGAAAAATCTTATCTTATTATTTTTCTAATAATATTAATATCTTTAAAGATATAATTCCTGAATCTAAATAAAATAAGGTTTTAAAATTTTTGTTATTTTAGTTTTTTTAAATATTCTTTTGGCTTCTATTTCAAATTTTTTTATATTTGGATATCTATATGAAAAATGTCCTAATAATAATTTTTTAACATTAGCTATTTTAGCTATTTTAGCAGCTTCTATTGAAGTAGAATGACCTCTATTATTTGCTATTTTTTTTTTTTCATGTAAAAATGTTGATTCATGATATAATAAATCTACATTTTTTATATATTTACAAATTTTAGGATTAAAAGAAGTATCAGTACAAAAAGCATATGATAAAAGTTTTTTAGATTTGAATGTTAAAAAATTATTAGATATTTTAGTACCATCTTTTTTAAAAAAATTATTACCTTTTTTAATACTTAAATAATCAGATATTTTAATTTCTTTTATTTTTTTTATATTTTCAATATTTAAATTTTTTAATTTTTTTTTTTCTTTAAATAAAAATCCATTATTATATATTTTATGTTTTAATGGTATATTATATACATTTATATTTTTATCTTTATATATTTTTTTAAATTTTTTAGATTTTAAAATAATAAAATTTAATGGATATTTTATTTTTGATTTTGACCATTTTAAATTTTCACATATTATATTTTTTAATCCTTTAGGGGAATAAATATTTAATTTATTTTTTCTACCTAATAATTGATAAGTTGATAAAATACCCATAATACCAAAATAATGATCACCATGTAAATGTGATATAAATATATTATTAATTTTATTAATTTTAATTTTAGCTTTTAATAATTGTACTTGAGTACCCTCACCACAATCTATTAAAAAATAATTTTCTCTCATATATAAAATTTGAGAAGTAGGATGAAAATTTTTATTTGGTAAAGAAGAATTACAACCTAATACTATTAATTTAGATTTTATCATTATTTTAATAATTATTTTTTTTTAAAAAAAAATTAATTTTTAAATAAAATATAATTAAAAAAAAAAAATTATGTATAAAGAAACTCCATTAATTAAACAATATTATAATTTAAAAAAAAAATATCCAGATACTATTTTATTTTTTCAAGTAGGTGATTTTTATGAAATTTTTGGATATGATGCTATTTTTTGTTCTAGAATTTTAAATATTACTTTAACTAAAAGAAATAAAAATAAAAATAATAGTCTTTATTTAGTAGGTTTTCCTTGTAAATCTTTAAAAATTTATTTAAAAAAATTAATTAATTATAATGTTAAAGTAGCTATATGTAATCAAAATCAAGATAAAAATAATAAAAATAATTTAATAAATAGAGAAATAACTAATATTATTACACCTAATATTACTTTATATGATGATATAAATAAAAAAAAAAGTTTTAAAAAATATATATCATCAATTTTTTTTTTTAAAAAAAAAATAGGATTATCTTTTATAGAGTTTTCAACTGGTGAATTATTAACTACTGAAGGGAGTATTAACTATATTAAACATATTATTAATTGTTTTAATTTAAAAGAATTTTTTATTCAAATAAGTAAAAAAAAAAAATTTAATAAAATTTTTAATAAAAAAAAAAAATTTTTAATTACTTTATTAGAAGATAATTTTTTTAATTATAATTTTTTATATAAAAAATTATTAGAACATTTTTCGATTTTTTCTTTAAATATTTTTGGATTAGAAAATATGAGTTTAAGTATTATAACTTCTGGTATATTAATTTTTTATATTAAAAAATATTATAATTTAAAATTAAATCATGTTAATAAAATTAAAAAAATAGAAAAAAAAAAATTAGTTTGGATAGATAAAACTACATTAAAAAATTTAGAAATTATTAAATCAATAAATAAAAATGGTAAATCTTTATTAGAAATTTTAGATAATACATATACTTCAATGGGATTTAGATTATTAAGTAATTGGATAATATTACCTTTAAAAGAAAAAAAAAAAATATATAAAAGATTTAATATAATTAATTATTTTTTTAAAAAAAATGATAATTTTAAATTAAATATAATATATAATTTAAAAGCTATTTTTGATATAGAAAAAATAATTACTAAAATATCTAATAATAATATTAATCCTAATCAATTATATAAATTTATTTTTTCATTAAAAAAAATTAATAATATATTTAAAATAATTAATTTAAAAAAAAATTATAAAATATTTAATTTTAAAAAAAAAAATATTAAAATATTAAATATAATATATAAAAATATTAAAAATTTTTTAATTAAAGAACCTATTAATAATTTTAATAAATTTTTTTTTATTAAAAAAAAAATTTCAAATAAATTAGATAAATATAAAAAAAAATTAAAAAAAAAAAAAAAATTTATATATAATTATTATTATAAAAAAAAAAAAAAATTAAATATAAAATATTTTATTATTAATAATAATGATTTATTAGGTTATTATATAGAAATAAAAAAAAATGATATTAATAAAATACCTAAAAATTGGATAAAAAAGCAAAAATTATCTTTATATATAAGGTATACTACAAAATTAATAAATAAATATGAATATAATATATTTAATATAATAAAAAAAATACATATATATGAAAGAATAATTTTTAATAAAAAAATAAATTTTTTAAATAAAAATATTTTTTTTTTAAAAAAAATATCTAATTTTATAGCTAAAATAGATGTTTTATTTTCATTTTTTTTAATTTCTAAAGAAAATAATTATATTAAACCTATAATTATTAATGATAAAACTAATAAATTAGAAATAATAAAAGGTAGACATCCAGTAATAGAAAAAAATATGAATTTAACTAATAATTATATTCCAAATGATATTTATTTAGATAATTCAAAAAATCAAATTTTAATAATAACTGGTCCAAATATGTCAGGTAAATCAGCTATTTTAAGACAAACAGCTTTAATAATAATAATGGCCCAAATAGGTTGTTATGTGCCTGCTAAAAGTGTTAAATTTAATTTAATAGATAAAATTTTTAGTAGAGTAGGAGCTTCAGATAATATTTCTATGGGCCAATCTACATTTATGGTAGAAATGAATGAAACTTCTAATATATTAAATAATTTTAGTAAAAATAGTTTAATAATAATGGATGAAATAGGTAGAGGAACTAGTACATTTGATGGTATTTCTTTATCATATTCTATTATAAAATATTTAATAAAAAATAAAATAAAACCTAAAGTTTTATTTACTACTCATTATCATGAATTAAAAAATTTATTATATTTATATAATAAAAAAAATATAAAATATTATTATTTATCAATAAAAAAAATAAATAATAATTTTATTTTTATAAGAAAATTAAAAAAAGGATTAAATAATAATAGTTATAGTTTATATATAGCTAAAATGGCAGGTATACCTAATAAAGTTATAGATGATTCTAAAAAAATATATTTTTTATTAAAAAAAAAACAAATTATAAATTTATTTTTTTATAAAATTTTATTATTTTACTATATAATAAAATATTATTTAGCGAAAGTAGTTCAATAGGTAGAACATAACCTTGCCAAGGTTAAGGTAATGGGTTCGAACCCCGTCTTTCGCTTTTTAAAAAAATTATATTATTAAATATAATTTTATTTATTATTTATTTATTATTATTATTAATATATAATTATTAATGCCTAGATGGTGAAATAGGTAAACACGCAGGACTTAAAATCCTGTAATTCAATAAAATGAATTTTGCGGGTTCGATTCCCGCTCTAGGCATAATAAAAATAAAATAAAAAAATTATAATATGTTTTTTTTTTTGATACAGAAACTACAGGACTACCTAAAAATAATAAATTTATTTATAAAGATATTTTAAATTGGCCACGTTTAATACAAATATCTTGGCAATTATATAATAATAAAGGTAAATTAATAAAATTAAATAATTATTTTATAAAACCTGATAATTTTATTATAAATAAAAAATCTTTTTTAATACATGGTATTAGTAATAAATTATTAAAAAAAAAAGGTAAAAATATAAAATATGTTTTAAATAAATTTTATAAATATTTAAAATTATCTACTTATATAATAGGTCATAATATTGATTTTGATATTTATATAATAAAAGGAGAATTTTTTAGATTAAAAAAAAATATTAATAAAATTTTTTTTAAAAAAAAAAAAATTGATACTCAAAAAGTATTATTAAATAATAATAGATTTATTATTAATAAATGGTTAAATTTAAAACAAACTTTTTATTTATTATATAAAAAAAATATTATTAATAATAATTTTCATAATTCTTTTTATGATGTCTATATAATAGTATTATGTTTTATAAAATTAGTACAATATAAAATTATTAATATAAAATATAAAATTAATATACCTTATTTTTTAGAAAATGTACCTTCATTAAAAGATAAAAAATTAAAAAAATATTTTTTTTTTAAAAAAAAAAAAAATTATTATTTTAATATTCATAATAATACAAATTATACTACTAATAATTTTTATAATAAAAATGTTTCAATAATTAATATTGACAATTTAATAAATAAAGCTATTGAGAATAAAATGTTAGCTGTTGGTATAACAGATAATAATATGATGGCTTCATATTATTTTTTAAATAAAATTTCTAATATAAATAATAATTTTAAAAAAAAAATAATAAAAGGTATATTAGGATATAATTTTTATTTAAAAGATAAAAATAATAATAACAATTTTTTTTGTCATACTTTAATAGCTAAAAATAAGAAAGGTTATTATAACTTAATTAAGTTATGTTCATATAGTAATATAAATAATAATAATTTAAATTTTATTAATAAAAAATTAATTATTAAATATAAAAAAGGATTAATATTTTTAACTGGTAATTTAAATTCAGAAATTTCTTATAATATTATAAATAATAATATTAAAAAATCTATAAAAATATTATTATTTTGGAAAAAAATATTTAAAAATGATATTTATATAGAAATTTTTAGAGATGGATTTAAAGAAGAAAAAATAGTTAATAAATATCTTTTATTATTTTCTAAAAAATTTAATATACCATTTATTAATCAGAGTAATAATTTTTATCTTTTAAAAAAAGATTATATTTTACATGATATATTCTTATGTATTAAAAATAAAGAAAAAAAAAAAACTCCTATAATAAGTGAATTTTATTATTTAAATAATATAAAAAAAAAAGGTTATCGTTTTGGATTACCTAATAATAATTTTTATTTTAAAAATTATTTAGATTTAAAAAATAATTTTAATGATATTAAAAAAGGTTTTAAAAATCTTAAAAAGATATATAAAAAAATTAAAAATATAATTATTAAACCTAAAAATTTATTACCTATATTTAAAATATCTGAGAAAGAAAAAAATAAAATATTAAAAAGAGAAAAAAAAAAAAAATTAAATAATAAAAAATTAAATAATATTTATTTTAAAAATTTAATATATAAAGGGCTTAAAAAGAGATATAAAGTTATAAATAATAAAATTAAAAAAAGAATTAAAAAAGAATTAAATGTAATAGTAAAAAAAAAATTTGAAAATTATTTTTTAATAGTACATGATATTATTTATAAAGCTAAAAAAAAAGGAATATATGTAGGCCCAGGTAGGGGGTCAGTAGCAGGTTCTATAATAGCTTATTGTATAAATATTACTAATATAGATCCTTTAAAATATAATTTAATTTTTGAAAGATTTTTAAATGAAGAAAGAATAAAAATGCCTGATATAGATATTGATTTAGAAAATAAAGGAAGAGAAAAATTAATAAAATATATTATTAATAAATATACTTTATCTAAAGTTTGTAATATAATAACATTTGGTAAAATTGGTACAAAATCTTCTATAAGAGATGTATCTAGAATATTTAATTTATCTTTAAATAGAGTAAATTTTTTATCTAAATTAATAGTTAAAAAATTAAATTTAAAAGAAATTTTACATGAAGATATAAATTTATTAAGAAAAAAAACTAGTTATAGAAATATTTATAATATACTAAAAATAAGATCTATTTATAATAATAAAAATTATTTAGAAAGTAAAATTTTATTTTATGCTAAAGATTTAGAAGGCTTAATAAGAAATACTGGTATACATGCTTGTGGTATAATTATTTCTAATAAAAAAATAATTAATAATATTCCTATAATGATAAATAAAAATAAAAATTTTTTTTTATCACAATATGATACATCTTGTATAGAAAAAATAGGATTATTAAAAATAGATTTATTAAGTTTAAAAACATTAAATGTAATTAAAAATACTATAAAAATTATTAAATTAAGAAATAAAAATAAAAAAATTAATTTTAGTTTAAAAGATAAAAAAACTTTTGAATTATTTAGAAGAGGGAATACTTTAGGGATTTTTCAATATGATTCAAATGGTATGATTAATAATTTAAAAAGATTAAAACCTAATAATTTAAATGATTTAATAGCTCTTAATGCTTTATATAGACCTGGACCTATTAAATATATACCTAATTTTATATTAAGAAAAAATGGTAAAGAAAAAGTAGTATATGATATACCTATAATGAAAAACATTTTAAAAGAAACATATGGAATAACTATTTATCAAGAACAAGTTATATTTATAGCTAGAAAATTATCTAGTATTAGTAAAAGTGAAGCTGATCTTTTAAGAGAAGCTATAGGTAAAAAAAAAATAAATGTTTTAAATAGTATAAAAAAAAAATTTTTTGAACAATCTATAAAAAATGGATATAATGTAAATATTTTAAATAAAATTTGGAATGACTGGGAAAATTTTGCTTCATATGCTTTTAATAAATCACATGCTACTTGTTATACATATATAGCTTTTCAAACAGCTTTTTTAAAAGCTAATTATAGAATAGAATATATAACTATTTTATTAAGTAATTATTTAAAGAAAAAAAAAATAAATCCATTATTATTAGAAAGTCAAAAAGTAGGGATAAAATTTTTACCACCTAATATTAATAAATATAAACATTATTTTACTATAGAAAAAAAAAAAATAAGATTTTGTATAAATTTCATAAAAGGTATAGGTAAAGCTTGTATAAATAATATATATAAAAAAAAAAAAGGATTTAGATCTTTTATAGATTTTATTTTAAATATAAATTTAAGAATAATAAATAAAAGAATATTTAATATATTAATATTATCAGGTACTTTAGATATTATACTAGGTGTAGAAAGATATTTATTTTTTAAAAAATTTAATACTTTATTAAGATTAATAATAATTAATAATTATAAAAAAAAAAAAAATAATAATAATTTAATTTTTAAAAAAATTAGAAAATTTTTTAAAGAAAATTTTAATTTTAAAAAAAAAAAAAATTTAAATATTGATATTTTTAAAAAAATTTATTTATATATATATTATATTAAAAAAAAAGATGAAATATTAAATTTTACTTTTAAATTAAAAAAACATATTTTATATTTTTATAAATTTGAAATAATTTTTTTTAAAATTAAAACATTACCATTTATTTTTAAATTTAAAAGAAAAAAAAATAAAAAATTATTATGTATAGTAATAGTAAAAAAAATTTTTAATTTAAATAAATTATATTATTATGTACATTTAGAAGATTATAAATATAATAGGAAAATAATTAAAATAAAAAAAGAATATTTAATAAAAAAAAAAATTACTATAAATAGTATATTAGTAATTAAATTATATAGAAATATTTTTAATAAAATATATTTTATATATTTAAAAAATATACAAAATATTTATAAAAAATATAAAATAATATTAATTAAAATGTATAAAAATATTTTATATAATTTATATAAAAAAATTATAAAAAAAATTATTATTGAAATTAATAGTAAAAAAATATATAATGGTAAAAAAAAAATATATATAATATTATATAATAATAATATAGAAGAAAAAATATTATATAAAAAAAAAATAATAAATAAAAATATAAATAGAGAAATATTAATATTTTTAAAAAAAATGCCTAAAATTAAATTAATATTAATATAATTAAAATTAAATTATATCATATAATTTTTTTTTTAAAATTTTAAAAAATAAATTATTATTAATTTTTTTATTTTTAGTTTTTTTTTTTTTATTTATTTTTATTTTTTTTTTATAGAATATTCCAAATGGAATAGGTAATTTTTTTTGTATTTTTTTAAAATTGGATAAAATATAAGCTTTATATATATCATTTTCATTATGTATCCATAAATCATTTATAGAATAATTTTTTAATTTTACTATTTTAGGTATATTATTTTTTAATATAATACCTTTTTTTTTATTATTAAATAATAATGGTTTTTTATTTTTTAAAATTATATATTTATTAGTATTTTTTATATTTAATTTTTTTAAAAAATTTTTATTAAATATAGGACAATTTTGATATATTTCTATACAAGATGTACCAATATGCTTATTAGCTTTTTTTAAAATTTTTTTTAAATGATTAATATTATTATCTATACTTCTAGCTATAAAAGTACTACCAGAACTTAAAATTAAAGAAATTGTATTAAAATTATTATTTTTATTTTTATTAGTAAATGATTTTTGACCTTTTGTTAATCCATATATTTCATTATTAAAAATTAATATATTAATATTTATATTTTTTCTAATAGTATGTAATAAATTACTTAATCCAATAGAAAAACTATCACCATCACCTGTTATTACCCATACATTTAATTTAGGATTAGCAATTTTTATACCAGTAGCTATAGAAAAAGATCTACCATGTATACTATGTATACCAGAAACATTTAAAAAATATGGTAATCTAGATGAACATCCTATACCTGAAACTAAAACTATTTTATTTTTTTTTATTTTTAATTTATTTAAAATAATTTTTAATTGCATTATTATAGAATAATTACCACATCCTATACACCATTTAATTTTTTTATAATTTATATTAATTTTTTTTTTTTTTAAAAAATTCATTTTATTATTAATTAATAATAAATAATAATATTTATTATATTAATAATAAAATGAATTTTTTAATTAGAAAAATTATAAAATTATATATAAAGAAATATGAAAATAATAAAAAAAAAAAAATTATATTTATTTTACCTAATAAATATTATAAAAAATTAACAATTAAAATTTTTATTAAAGAAAAAAAAAAAAAAAAAGGTATTATACCTAATATTTTTTATACTCAAAAAAAATTTATTAAATTAATTACTAATTTAAAAATTGTTAATAATTATATATTATTTAATATTTTTTTTTCAATCATTAAAAATGATATATATATATATAATGTATCTTTATTTAAAATTGTAAAATGGATATTTACATTATTAAATGATTTTAATTATATAGATAATGAATTAATTAATATTAAAGATTTTTTTAAATATAATATATCATTAAATAAAATTTTAAAATGGAATTTTTTTAAAAAAAAAAAAAAAAAAAAAAAAAATTATAAAAATTAAAAAAATATATATATATTAAAAAAAAAAAAATTTATTAAAATTATTTAAAAATAAATTAATTTTTTTTTTTTATAAAAAAAAAAAAATTAATTTATTAATAAACTTAATAAAAAAAAAAAAATATAATAAATATATATTTATATATAAATTGAAAAAAATTTTAAAAAAAAATTTTTTATATAAAATTATTAAAAATAATAATATAAATTTTTTTTTAAAGATTTTTAAAAAAATTTTTATTTTTTTTTTAAAAAAATTTAAAAAAAAAAAAAATTTTTTTTTAAAAAATATTAAAAATAATATTTTTTTTTTATTAAAAAATAAAAAAAAATTTAAAATAAATATAAAAATTTTTTATAAAATATATTTATTTTTTTTTAAAAAAAATAAAATTTGTATTAAAAATAATTTTATTTCTAAAATAGATATTTTAAATTTAAATAAAACTAATTTAAAAAATTATTATAATTTAATTATTATTTTAAATAAAAATTTTAAAAAAAAAAAAACTTATATTAAATATGAAATAAAAAAAAAATTTAATTTAATAAATAAAGAAAAAATTAAATATATATATTATATAAATAAATTATTACAAAGATCAAAAAATATTTTTTTAATATATAAAAAAAAAGATAAAACTTTATTAAATAATAAAATTTTTTTTTTTAAAAAAAAAAAAAAAAAATTAAAAATTAATAATAATAATAATATTAATTATTATAATAATAAATATTATATAAAATATATAAACTATAAATTAATTAAAAAAAAAATTTTAAAAAAAAATGGCATTTCATTTACTTTTTTAAAAAGTTATATAAACAATCCTTTAGATTTTTATTTAAAGTATATTTTATATATAAAAAAAAAAAAAAATAAAAATATTATAAATGGTATTATAATACATAATGTATTATATACATTATATAAAAAATATATAAATAAAAATTTAAATATTAATATTATTAATAATATTAAAAATAATATTAATAAAATTTTAAAAAAAAAATTTTTAGTTTTTTATGAAAAAATAGATCTAAAAATAGATAAAAATATATTATATTCATATAATATTTTAAAAAAATATATAAATAATTTTATTTATTATGATAAAAAATTATTATTAGAAGGAAATATTATTAAAATAATTTATTTAGAAAAAAAATATAAAAAAAAAATAAAATTTAAAAAAAAAAAAATATTTTTAAAAGGTAAAATAGATAGAATAGATTTTTTTAATAAAAAATATAAAATTATAGATTATAAATCTTATATAAATAAAAAAAATTATATTTTAAATATTAATAAAAAAAAAATTAATCATTTATTTAAAAAAAAAAAATATATAAATATTATACAATTATTAATTTATAATTTAATTTTTTTTAAAAAAAATATGAAATATATATATTCTACTTTATATATACCTTATAAAAAAAGACAAAAATATTTAAAAATAAATAATAATAATAAAATAAATTATAAAATAATTAAAAAATTTAAAATTAGTTTATTTAAAAAAATATTTAAAATATTAAATTATAAAAAAAACAAATTATCTGGTAATTTATATATATAAATAAAATATAGTTTTTTAATTTTTTAACCCTAAAATTTTTTTAATTTTTAAAATTTTTTTTTTTATATTATTTTTAATTCTTTTATTTTTTTTTTTTAAAAATTTATTAATTATTTTTTTATTATTTAAATAAAAAATAAATTTTTTTCTTTCTTTAGAATAAAAATTTAATATAAAATTAAATAATTTTTTTTTTATATTATAAAAACCTATTTTATTATTTTTTATTTTTTGTTTTATATAAATAAATTCTTCTTTTTTAGAAAAAGTTATTATTTTATATATTTTATATAAAATTGTTTTTTTAATATCTTTATATGTTATTAATTTTAATGGTTTATTAATAGTTTTTATATTCATTATTTGTTTTTCTAAAATATATTTATTTTCTAAAATATTTATTATATTATTTTTAGATTTACTCATTTTTTTTCCATTTATTCCTGGTATAATTTTTTTATAAAACATTTTATATTTAGGTAAAATAAAAATTTTTTTTTTAAATTTAAAATTAAATATTTTAGCTATTTTTCTAGTTATTTCTATATGTTGTTTTTGATCTTTACCTATTATAACTTTTTTTATATTAAATAATAAAATATCAGAAGCCATTAATATTGGATAATTTATTAACCCTAAATTATAATTACTTTTTTTTTTTTCTTTTAAAAAATGAAATAATTTTATTCTATTAATTGGATAAAAACAATTTAAAATCCAAAATAATTCATTTATTTCTTTTATATTTGATTGTTTATAAAAAAAAATATTTTTATATTTTTTTAAATTTAAAAAAGATAACCATGTAGCAGCTGTTTTATAAATATTATTTTTAAAAAAAAAATTATTTTTATAATTAATAATAGAATGTAAATCAGCTAAAAAAATATAAAAATATTTTTTTTTTTTTTTTTTTTTAATAAATGATATAGTAGGTAAAATTACACTATATATATTACCAATATGAGGATTACCGGTACTTTTAATACCTACCATATAATTATTTACTTTCATTTTTAGGTATTATACATATATATGTTTTTTTTTTTTTTTTAAAAAATTTAATAAAACCATCTATTTTAGAATGTATTGTAAAATCTTTACTAAGATAAGTATTTACACCAGAATAAAATTTATTTCCTCTTTGTTTAACTATTATATTACCAGATTTTACAAACATACCCCCAAATTTTTTTATTCCTAATCTTTTACCTTTAGAATCTCTACCATTTTTAGTACTACCTACTCCTTTTTTATGTGCCATTTTTTTTTATATTTATTATTTTTAATTTAGTTAATTGATGTCTATATCCTTTTTTAATTTTATATCCTTTTCTTTTTTTTTTTTTAAAAATTATTATTTTTTTATTTTTAATATTTTTAATTATTTCAGCTTTTACTAAATAATTTTTAATTATAGGTTTCCCTATAAAAATATTATTATTATCATCTATTAATAATAATATATTATTTTTAAAAATTATTTTTTTTTTTTTTTCTATATTATTTAATTTATTTAAATAAATAAATTTATTAGGATAAATTAAATATTGATGATTGCCAAATTTTATAATAGCTTTCATTTTTTTTATTTTTTTTAAATTAAATTAAATTTTTTTTAAAAAAAAATGTTATATCAAATTTTTTTTTAAAAAATTTTTTTAATTTTTTAATATTATATATTTTTTGATTCATTTTATCTCTAAATCTTATAGTTACAGTATTATTTATTATTGTATTTTTATCTATTGTAATACAAAAAGGAGTACCTATTGAATCTTGTTTTTTATATCTTTTACCAATAGAATATTTATCATCATATATTACAGAATATTTAAATCTAAAATAATTAAATATTTTTTTAGATATATTAACTATTTTATTATTATTTTTAATAATAGGTAATATAGCTATTTTAATAGGACTAATAAAAAATGGTAACTTTAAATAAGTTCTTTTTTTATTATTAATAATTTCATTTTTAAAAGATGAACAAAAAATAGAATAAAAAACTCTATCTAACCCTAATGAAGTTTCTATTACATAAGGTATATATTTTTTTTTATTTTTAATATCATAAAAATAAAAATTTTTTTTTGATAATAAAAAATGATTTTTTAAATCATAATCTTTTCTAAAATGAATACCTTCTAATTCTTTAAAAGAATTAATAAATTTAAATTCTATATCAGTAGCTAATTTGGAATAATGAGATAATTTTTTATGTTTTTTTAATTTATATTTTTTTTTATCTATATTAAAAAAATAATGCCATTTTAATCTATTATTAATCCAATATTTATACCATTTTTTTTCTTCCCCTGGATATATAAAAAATTGCATTTCCATTTGTTCAAATTCTTTAGTTCTAAAAATAAATTGTTTAGATATTATTTCATTTCTAAATGATTTTCCTATTTGGGCTATTCCAAAGGGTATTTTTAAATTATTAGAATTTTTTACATTTTTTATATTTATAAATATTCCTTGTGAAGTTTCAGGTCTTAAATATATATATTTTTTTTTTTTTTTTTTTTTTAAATTTAATTTAGTTTTAAACATTAAATTAAAATTTTTTATATTATTCCATATTATTTTATCTTTTAATTTTATTAAAAAAATAATTTTTTTTAAAAAAGTATTTAATTTATTAATTTTATTTTTATTTAAAAGATTATAAAATTTTTTTTTTTTTTTTTTTTTTATTTTTTTATTTTTTATTTTTAAAATAATTTTTTTAAATAAATCTTCAATAAAATATATTTTATTATTTTTTTTATTTAAAATAAACAATTCATTAAAATTTTTTATATGACCTGAAGCTTTCCATACTTTATTATTCATTAATATAGATGTATCTATACCTACTATATTATCTCTATATTTTACCATATATTCCCACCAAAAATTTTTTATATTATTTTTCATTTCTATACCTTGTGGTCCATAATCATATATTGATTTTATACCATTATAAATTTCACTTGATTTAAATATAAATCCATATATTTTAGCATGATTAATAATTAAATCTATTTTTTTTTTGTTTTTAATCATTTTAAAAATTAAAAATAATAAAATAAAAATGGTATCTCCCGGAATTGAACCGGGGACACACGGATTTTCAGTCCGTTGCTCTACCTACTGAGCTAAGATACCTATTATTAATATAATACATTATAAATAAAATGTATAATGTAAAATATATATTATTTTATTTTTTTATATTTTATAAAATTTAAAATTTTTTATATAAAGATTTTTTTTATAAAAATTAATATATTCATTATAATTTAATTTTAAAATTTTAAAAAAATTTATCTTTAATAATTTTTTTTTATTTGTAAAATATTTATTTATTTTTTTTTTTTTAATATTATTAACAACTATATTTATAGCTATATTTTTAGTTATTAATTTTAATTTTTTTTTTTTTTTTTTATTATTTAAAATTTCTTTTTTTTTTAATTTAAAACCAACAATAGAAGATAATTTATAATTATAATGATTATAAATATTAATATAATCATATTTTAATAAATAAAATTTTTTTATTATTATTTTTTCTTTAAACATTATATTAACATCTAATATTTTATTATTTATTACTTTATTATTTAATAATTTTTTTTTATTTTTAATTTTTTTTTTAAATATTATTTTAATAATATTTTTAATAAACTTTTTAAATAAATTATTATTAATAATAAAATCAGATATTAAATTAATTTTTAATATTATTCCTATATTTTTTTTTTTATTTATTTTAGAATAAATTAATCCATTATTATTATTTATTTTTTTTTTTTTTTTTTTTTTTTTTTTTTTTTTTTTTTTTTTTTTTTTTTTTTTTTTTTTTTTTTTTTTTTTTATATTTTTTTTTTTATTTATTTTAAAATAAATTAATCCATTATTTTTTTTTTTTTTTTTTTTTTTTTTTTTTTCTTTATTTCTTAAATATTTTATTGATTTTTTATAATCAAAATTATTTTTAATTAAAGATTTTTTACATAAAGAAATACTAAAATTAGTTAATTTTCTTAAATTAATAATTTTTTTTATTTTATATTTATTTTTCATTTATTTTTCTTTTTTTTATACCATTTTTTATAGAAATTATTAATTCTTTTAAAATATATTTAACAGCTTTATAAGAATCATCATTAGCTGGTATAGGATAATCTATATAATCAGGAGAAGAATCAGAATCTGTTATTCCTACTATATAAATAAATTTTTTTTTTGCTTCTTTTACTGCTATATATTCTTTTTTAACATCAATTACTATTAAAAATAATGGTAATCTATTTAATTTAGTAATAGTACCAAATTTTTTATTTATTTTTTCATATTTTCTTTCTATTATTAATTTTTCTTTTTTAGATAAATATTTATATATATATTTTTTTTTATTTTCTATTTTTTTTTTTTTTTTAATAGATAATTTTGTAATTTTCATATTAGTTAATAATCCAGCTGGCCATTTATAATTTATAAAAGGCATATTAACTTTTTTAGCATATTTTTTTATTATTTTTTTATTTTGTTTTTTAGTACTTACAAATAAAATTAATCCTCCCCTATATGCACATTCTTTTAATGCTAATTCTGCTTTTTTTTTATATTTAATAAATTTTAAAGGATTAAATATATCCATTTTATTATTTTTTAATAAAATATATTTAGACATTTTAGGATTTCTATTAGATGATTTATGTCCTAATAAAATATTATTTTTAATTAATTTTATTAAAATATTTTTATCAATATTTAAATTAATCATATAATTAACGTTTTGAAAATTGAAATTTTTTACGAGCTTTTTTTTTACCATATTTTTTTCTTTCTACTATTCTAGAATCTCTAGTTAATAAATTATTTTTTTTTAATTCTTTTTTATATTCATTATTTATTAAACACAATATTCTAGAAATAGCTAATGAAATAGATTCTGATTGACTATTATTACCTCCTCCTTTAACTTTTATTTTTATAAAAAATTTATTTTTTATATTATTAATAATTTTTAATGGTAAAAAAGCTTTTTGTATTAAAAAAATATTATTTTTAAAATATAATTCTTTATTTTTATTATTTATAATAATAATATTATCTTTAATTTTTTTTTTAAAGAAATAAACTAAAGCTATTGAAGTTTTTCTTTTACCTATACTATAATAATATTTTTTATTTTTTATTAAATTCATATTATATATTATTAATATCAATATATTTAATATTTTTTTTTAAAAAATTATGTTTTTTTTTAAAAATAAAAATATTTTTTTTAATAAATTTACCAATTAAATTTTTTGGTAACATTCTTTCAATAGATTTTTTTATTATAAAACATGGATTTTTTTTATATAAAAAATTCATTTTATATTTTTTTTTATTACCTATATAACCTGTATATTTATAATACATTTTTTTTTTAATTCTATTTTTATTAATAATAATTTTTTCAGCATTTATAATAATAATTTTATTAGTAAAACTATAATTTGGCGTATAATTAGAATATATTTTACCAGTAAGAATTTTAGAAATTTTTGTACAAAATCTTCCTAAAATTTGATTATTAGCATCTAATAAAATTTTTTTTTTTTTTTTTTTTTTAAAAAAAAATTTTGTTTTTAAATTTAAATATTTCATTTTAATTTTTTTATAAAAAATATTTTTTATATTATATAAAAAATGTTTTATATATATAAAATAAATAAAAATTAATATGATTAATAAAATAATAGGTATTGATTTAGGTACTACAAATTCTTGTGTAGCAGTAATGGAAGGACAAAATCCTGTCGTAATACCTAATTCAGAAGGAAAAAGAACTACTCCTTCAATAGTTGCTTTTATAGAAAATGATAAAAAAGTAGGTGATTTAGCTAAAAGACAATCAGTTACTAATCCTAAAAAAACTATATTTTCTATTAAAAGATTTATAGGTAGAAAATATAATGAAGTTATAAAAGAAATTAAAAATTTTCCGTATATAATTAAAAAAGGTAAAAATGATAATCCTTGTGTAGAGATAGAAAATAAATTATATACTCCTCAAGAAATTTCTTCAATTATTTTACAAAAATTAAAAAAAGATGCTGAAGAATATTTAGGTCAAAAAGTAGATAAAGCTGTTATAACAGTACCTGCTTATTTTAATGATTCTCAAAGACAAGCCACTAAAGAAGCTGGTGAAATAGCTGGTTTAAAAGTAGAAAGAATAATTAATGAACCTACTTCAGCTGCTTTAGCTTATGGATTAGATAAAAGTAATAATAATAAAAAAATAGTAATTTATGATTTAGGGGGTGGTACATTTGATGTATCTATTTTAGAATTAGGTGATGGTGTTTTTGAAGTTTTATCAACTAATGGGGATACTCATTTAGGTGGTGATGATTTTGATCAAATATTAATTAATTGGTTATCTGAATATTTTTATAAAAAAGAAAATATAAATTTAAAAAATGATCCAGTTTCACATCAAAGATTAAAAGAAGCTGCTGAAAAAGCTAAAATAGAATTATCATATAATATTGAAACTGAAATTAATTTACCTTATATAACAGCTACTAATAGTGGGCCAAAACATTTAATTAAAAAAATTAATAGGTCTAAATTTGAAAAATTATCTTATAAATTAATAGAAAATACTTTAAAGCCTTGTAAAAAAGCTTTAAAAGATGCTAATTTAAAAATTAATGATATAGATGAAATAATATTAGTAGGTGGTTCTACTAGAATACCAAAAATACAAGAAGAAGTAGAAAATTTTTTTAAAAAAAAACCTTCTAAAAATGTTAATCCAGATGAAGTAGTAGCAATAGGTGCTGCTATTCAAGGTGGAGTATTAACAGGTGATGTAAAAGATGTTTTATTATTAGATGTAACACCTTTATCATTAGGTATAGAAACTTTAGGTGGAGTATTTACTAAATTAATAGAAGCTAATACTACTATACCAACTAAAAAATCTGAAGTATTTTCAACAGCTACAGATAATCAATCTACAGTTACTATTAGAGTAGGTCAAGGAGAAAGACCATTATTTAATGATAATAAAGAAATAGGTAGATTTGATTTAATAGATATACCTTTAGCACCAAGAGGAATACCTCAAATAGAAGTAATTTTTGATATAGATGCTAATGGTATTTTAAATGTATCAGCAAAAGATAAAGGTACAGGTAAAAAACAATCTATTAAAATAGAACCTTCAACAGGATTAAATAAAGAGGATATTGAAAAAATGAAAGAAGAAGCTAAAAAAAATTATGAAAAAGATAAAGAAAAAAAAGAGCAAATAGAAAAATTAAATATAACTGATTCTTTAATATTTCAAACTGAAAAACAAATAAAAGAAAATAGTAATAAAATTTCAAAAGAAAATATTAAAAAAATAGAAGATATTTTAATAAAATTAAAATCTGCTTATATATCTAAAAATTTTAAAGATATTGATATATATACAAAAGAATTAAATGAATTATGGACTATAATATCAAAAGATTTATATCAAAATAAATCTAATATTAATCCTAATCCTGAAACTGAATCTACTGAATCTGAATCAAAAAAATCTAAATCTGATAAGAATAATAAAAAAAAAAAAAAAAATAAAAAAGATAAAAAAACTAAAGATGTAAATTATAAAGATGTAAAATAATTTTTTTTTAAAACTAAAAAAGTTGTTTAATTTTAATTTAAAATTAAACAACTTTTTTAAAATTAAAATTATATTATATTATAATAACCTCGAAAGGATTTGAACCTTTAATCTTCTGATTCGTAATCAGATATTTTTCCTTTTAAACTACGAGGTTAAAAAAAAATGATTAATAATATTAAATTAATAAATGATAAAAGATTTTATATAATTGATATATATATATATATATATAAATATTATTTTTATTATAAAAAATTTTTTAAAAAAAATTATATAATAATAGGATTTTTAAATTTTTTTTTAAACTTTTTAATAAAAGAAAAACCTACTTATATAATAATTATTTTTGATACTAAATTAAAATATAATTATAAAAAAGTTTTTTTTATTAATTATAAACTAAATAGAAAAAAAATACCTAAACAAATTATTTTTTTTATTCCTAAAATTAAAAAAATTTTAAAAAAATTAAATATACCTTATTTTTATTTAAAAAATTATGAAGCTGATGATGTAATAGGTAGTATTGTAAAAAAAAATGAAAAAAAAGGCTTTATTAATTATATAATAACTGAAGATAAAGATTTTTATCAATTAATTTCTAATAAAACTTTTATTATAAATAATAAAAAAAAAAAATGTATAAATATTAAATTTATTTTAAAAAAATATAATATAAAAAATATAAACCAATATATAGATATTATTAGTTTAATAGGAGATAAATCTGATAATATTCCAGGTATTCCTAATGTAGGAATTAAAACAGCTAATTTTTTATTAAAAAAATATTATAATATTGAAAATATTTTTAAAAATTTAAAAGAAAAAAAATTAAAAAAAAAAATTTTAAAATATAAATATTTAGCTAAAATATCTAAAAAATTATTTAAAATAAAAACTAATTTAAAAATAAAAAAAATAAATTTTTATAGAAAAAAAATAAAATTTTCTTATTTCAAGAAAATATTATATAATATAAATATTAAATATTTTAAAAAAAAAATAAAAAAATTAAAATATATATATAATTATATATAATAAATTATAATCTTTTTTTTAAAATAGGTATTATTTTATTTTTCCATTTATTAAATGAATTATTTTTTATATGATATTTAGCTTTATTAATTAATGATATATAAAAATATAAGTTATTAATAGTAGCTATTGTTTTAGATATATTTTCTTTACATTTAAATAAATGTCTTAAATAAGCTTTACTATAAAAATTTATTTTTTTATTTTTAATATTAAAATTAGAATAATCATATTTCCATTTTTTATTTTTAATATTAATTATACCTTTCCAAGTAAAAATCATACCATTTCTACCATTTCTAGTTGGTATTACACAATCAAACATATCTATGCCTAAAGAAATAGAATTTAATATATCCCATGGCATACCTATTCCCATTAAATATCTAGGTTTATTATTAGGTAATTCATTAACTATATAATTAATTATTTTATACATTTTTTTTTTAGTTTCTCCTATTTGTAATCCACCTATAGCAAATCCATCTAATTTTAATTTAGAAATTTTTTTAGAATATTTTATTCTAATATCTTTATATAATCCACCTTGAATAATTCCAAATAAATATTGTTTATGATTATAAATTTTTTTTTTTTTATTAAAATATTTTATACTTTCAATTAACCAATTATATGTTCTTTTAGTAGCCATTTTTACATATGTTTTACTAACATTATACTTTATGCATTCATCAAAAGATGTTATAATATCAGAACCTATATATTTTTGTATTTTAATAGATTTTTTAGGAGTAAAAAAATAAATTTTACCATTTTTATAACTTTTTATATAACAACCTTTTTTATTTATTAATTTTTCTTTAGATAAAGAATATACTTGAAATCCTCCACTATCAGTAATTATTGGTTTATTATATTTCATAAATGAATGTAAACCACCAGCTTTATATATTACTTTTATACCTGGTTCAATATTTAAATGAAAAGTATTACTTAATATTATATCAGGATTTAAAATATCTAAATTTTCTTTAGTTATAGATTTAATATAACCTCTAGTAGCTATTGGCATAAATATTGGGGTATTAACTTTACCATGATCTGTTAAAAAATATCCTATTCTAGCTTTTGAATTTTTATCTTTGTGTAAAATTTTAAAATACATTTTTTTTTAAAAAAAAAATTAATAATATATTATATTAATAATTATTTAAATAATATGAAAAAAAAAAATGATATTACTATAATTATATCAGGATTTGCTGGGGAAGGTATTCAATTTATGGGATATCATTTAACATATATTTTATATAAAAAAAAATTTTTTATAAAAACATTTAGTGAAATACCATCTGAAATTTTTTCTCCTAAAAAAGATTACTATGATATATCTAATTATACAATAAGATTTTCTAAAAATAAAATAATAAGTTATGAAAAATTATCTAATATTTTAGTAGTTACTAATTATTTATCTTTAAAAAAAAATTTAAATAAAATTAAAAAGAATAGTTTAATATTAATGGATTTTAATAAAAAAAATTTATCAATTTTTAAAAAAAAAAAAAAAAAAATTATTAAAAATAATTATAAAATTTTTAATTTTAATAGTTTAAATTATATTAATTATAATTTATTATTAAAATTTAAAATTAAAAAAATATCTTATATAAATTTTTTTAAAAATTCTTTTTTATTAGGTATAATATTATATATTTTAAATATATATAAAAAAAAATATTTTTTTTTTTTTAAAAAAAAAATAAAAAAAAAAAATATTTCATTATTAAATTATTTAATTTTAAAAAAAGGAATAAAATTTGGTAAAAAAAAAATAAAAAAAAAAATTTTATTAAAAAATAAAAATAAATATAAATTTAATTATAAATTAATAAATGGTAATTATGGATTAGTTTTAGGTTTAATAAGTAGTGCAATTAAATATAATATAAATATTTATTATTCTAGTTATCCAATTACACCTGCTACTAATATATATAAATATTTTAATAAATATAAAAAAATATGTAATATAAAAATGCTAAAATCAGAAGATGAAATAAGTTCAATTTGTTCAGCTATAGGTGCTTCATTTACTGGTAAAATTGGTATAACAGCAACATCTGGACCAGGTATGTCTTTAATACAAGAATCTTTAGGATTAGCTGTTATATTAGAATTACCGTTAATAGTAATTAATGTACAAAGAGTAGGTCCTTCGACAGGATTACCAACAAAATTAGAACAATCAGATTTAATGCAAGCAATATATGGTAGACATGGTGAATCACCTATACCTGTTTTTTCTATAAGTAATATTAAAAATAGTTTTAAAATTTGTTTTTATGCATTAAAAATAGCTTTAGAATTTATGACTCCTGTTATAATATTAAGTGATATTTATATATCTAATAATTATGATTTATGGAATATATTAGAATATAAAAAATATAAAAAAAAAAATATTTTTAAAAAAAATATAAATTTAATTAAAAAAAAAAAAATTTTTAAAAGAAATAAATATTATACTAAACCATGGTATTATCCTGGTTATAATTATAAATTTTTTAAAAAAAAAAATTATGAACATTGTATAGGTAGTTTAGAAAAAAATTATAAAAATAATGTTTCATATAATACTATTAATCATGAAAAAATGGTTAAAATAAGACAAAAAAAAATAAATTTAATAATTAAAAAATATAATAATAAATTTTATATAAAAGCTGGTTTAAAAAAAGGTAAGCTTTTAATAATAAGTTGGGGTTCTACTTATGATATCATAAAAGAATCTATTACTTATTTATTAAAAAAAAAATTTAAAATTTGTTTTTTACATTTAGAATGTATATATCCACTAAATTATAAAATAATTAATAAAATAATTAAAAATTTTAAAAAAATAATTTTTTTTGAATTAAATAATAAACAATTAATTTATATAATAAAAAGTTATTGTAATATTTTATATAAAAAAATTTATTTTTTTAATAAAATACAAGGTATACCTTTTAATAAAAAAGAAATTATTAATTTTATTAAAAAAAAATATTAAAAAATAAAAATAAATTATATATATTATATATCTTCAAACATTGCTGTTTTATTTATAAATTTTAATCTTATATTGCCTAATTTACCATTTCTATGTTTAGCTATTATTATTTCTGCTTCTCCTTTACATATATTTTTTTTATCATTATCCCAATATTTAAACCCATAATATTCAGGTCTATATAATAATAAAACTATATCAGCATCTTGTTCTATAGCACCAGATTCTCTTAAATCTGATAATAAAGGCTTTTTATAACCCCCTCTTAATTCTACGGCTCTAGATAATTGAGAAATAGCTATAATAGTTATTTTAAATTCTTTAGCTATAAATTTCATATTTCTAGATATAGCTGCTATTTCTTGTTCTCTATTACTTATTCTAATATTAGAATTTTTTACATTAATTAATTGTAAATAATCTACAATTATTACTTTTACATTATTTTCATATATTAATTTTTTACATTTTTGTTTAAATTCCATAATAGATAAAGAAGAAGAATCATCTAATAAAAATGGATAATTAATAATTTTTTTTATTTTTTTTTTAAAAATTTTAAATTCTTTTTTTTTAAAATCAAATGTTTTTAATTTTTCATATGGAATTTTAATAAAAAATGATATTAATCTAGTTATTATTTGAAAATATGACATTTCTAATGAAAAAAAACCTATTGGAATTTTTTTTTTTAAAATATTAAAAGCCAATGATAAAGAAAATGAAGTTTTCCCCATACCTGGTCTAGAGGCTATAATAATTAAATCTGATTTTTGTAATCCTAAAATAATATTATCTAATAATTTAAAACCTGTTGGTATATATAATAATTTTTTATTTAAAATATTTTTTTCTATTTTTTTTAAAGTTTTTGATATTAATTTTTTTATATTTTTAATACTAGTAGTTTTAATATATTTTTTAGTTAAATTTAAAATTTTTAATTGAATATAATCTAAAATATTTAAAACATTAGCATCTTTTTTATATGATTTTTTAATAATTCTTAATGATATTTTTATAAGTTCTCTTAAAATAAATTTATTAATTAATATATTAATATATTTTTTTAATATAAAAACTGATGAAACTTTTTGTATTAAATATGATAAATAATATTCGCCACCTATTTCTTCTAATTTTTCATCTTTTTTTAAATGATTTATTAAAGAAGACAAATCTACTTTTTTATATTCATTATATATTTTATCTATATATTTATATATAATAATATTTTTTTTATTTAAAAAAAATTTTTTATTTAATAAATTAATTACACTTTCTAAATTATTTTTATTTACTATTATAGAACCTAAAACTATTTCTTCTAAAGCTATAGAATTAGGAATTTTTTTTTTTAAATTTATTATTTCTTTTAAAGTTTAAATTAATAATATATAATATATAAAAAAATTATATTTTTTTTAATTTAGCATTTAATTTTTTTTTAAAAATTTTAATTAAATTATTTAAAATATTATTTATTTTTTTTTTTTTAAATTTATATTTATTATTAAAAATAAAACGTAAAGAATAAGATTTTTTATTTTTAGAAATATTTTTTTTATATATATCAAATAAATATAATTTAATTAATTTTTTTTTTAATTTTTTTTTAGCTATTTTATAAAAATCATTTATATATATATTTTTTTTAATTATAAAAGTTAAATCTTTAATAATAGATTGATTTTTATTATATTGTTTATATTTTATTTTTTTTTTATTTAAAATTTTAAAAATATTTTTTATATCTAAAATAGCTAAATATAAATTATTATTAAAATTAAAATATTTATTTAATATTTGTTTTTTTATAATACCAAAAGTTAATATTTTAATTTTTTTATAAAAAAAAATTATTTTAATATCAAAAAATATATCATTATATAAAATTTTTTTTTTTTTAATTTTAATATTAAATTTTTTTAAAATTAAAAATAATATTTTATATAAATAAAATAAATTTTTTTTTTTTTTATTTTTTTTTTTAAAAAAAATTATCTCTATATTATTTTTTTCTTTTATTTTTTTTTTTTTATAATAATAAATATTACCTTCTTCAAATATTTTTATTTTATTATTATTTCTATTTTTATTATAAATAATATTTTTTATCATTTTATGATATAAATTATATCTTAAAAAGATTAAATCATTATTATTTTTTAATAAAATATTTTTTTCTTTATTATAAAAAATATTATCTCTTAAAAATGGATTATTAATAACTTCATAAAATCCATTATTAATTAAAAAATCTATTATAATATTTTTTATTTTTTCTATTTTAATAAATTTATTATTTAATATATTATTATTGTTATTTAATAATAATAAATTATTATTATTACAATTAATATTGTTAATATTTAAAAATCTTATTATATCATTTATAATATTTATTTTTTTTTTTTTATAATTTTTAATTATAAAAAATAATTTTTTTTTTTTAATTATATTATAATTTAAACAAATTAATATTTTTAAAATTTTTTTTTTTTTTATTTTTTTACCAATTATATTATATATATATTTATATTTTATTTTTATTTTTTTTTTTTTTATTTTTTTTTTATAAAAAAATAATTCATTAATTTTTAATTTATTATTAAAATAACTTAAAAATCTTTTTAAATAAATAAATTTATTATAAATAAATAATATATTATTATAATTATTTGATAATTTATTTTTTAAATTATATTTATTAGTAGTTATTCTTATTTTTTTTTTTTTATAAAATGTAAAAGATAATAATATATTTTTAGTATTTTTTTTAATAAAAGTTTTATAACTATTAATAATTCCAGATATAAATATAGGTTTTTTATTATTTAATAATATAATATCTTTATTTTTTTTTTTTAAAAAAATTTTTTTTTTTTTATAAGTTTTAAAAAAAATATTTTTATTATTATCTATTAAAAAAAATTTATTAGAAATTATATTATTATAATTTAATATTTCTATATTTACACTAAATTCTTTTAAAAAAATATTAATTATATTAATAATATTATAATTTAATTTAATATCAGATAATATAATTTTTTTTTGTATATAAAAATTAGAATATTTAATATTAAAATCTTTAATTAAATAAGTATTAAAAAATAATATATTTTTACTTTTAATATTAATTTTAATTTTTTTTTTTTTTTTAATTTTAATTTTATCAAATTTTATTATATTAGATTTTTTATTTTTATATTTTAAAAATGAATATATTTCATTAGATAAACTAAAATAATTTGATAAATAACTTAAATTATGAGTAAATGTTATATCTAATATATAATCATAATCATATTCATTACAAACTATATAATATTTATTATTAATTTTTTCTATTAAAATTTTTGTATTTTTTTTTATAAATTTTTTATTTTTAATAAAAATTTTTTTTTTATTAATTTTTATTAAATAAAAAAAATAATTTTTAATTTTTTTAATAAATAAAATATTACATAATAATATATTATTATTATAATTATATTTTATAGGATAAACTTTTTTGTATTTTTTTATTTCTAAACCTAAATTAATTAATATTTTAATTATTTTTTTTTTTTTAAAATTAAAATTAATGAATTCATTTAACCAACTTAATAAAAATTTCATTTTTTTTTAAAAATTAAAAATATTTTTATATATTATAATAATATATATATATAATATATTTTATTTTTAAAATAAAAAAAAGGTTTGGTAGTTCAAATGGTTAGAATACGTGCCTGTCACGCACGAGGTTACGGGTTCAAAACCCGTCCAAACCGTAATATAAATAATGAATATAATTAAAAATAAATTAATTTTAATATATAGTATTTATATACTAGAAAATAAATTGAAAAAAATTAATAATAAATTAAATATAGTTATACCATGGGAAAAAAAAATTATTTCTAAAATTTTTTTTAAAAAAAAAAAAAAAAAAAAAAAAATTATAAATATTATTAAAAAATATAAAAAATTAATTTTTATTTTAAATGAAAAAATTAATTTAATAAATATTTTTATAAAAAAATTAAATAATCAAATTTTTAATATAAAAAAAAATATAGATTTTTATTTAATTAAAAAAGAAATAAAATATAAAAAATTAAAAATAATAATATATAAAAAAAAAATATTTAATTTAAATTTAAAAATAAAAAAAATAAAAAATTATTATTTTATAATAAATGAAAAAAAAAAAAAATATAAAAAATTTTTAAAATATTTTAATAAAAAAAAAAAAATTAATAAAAAAAAAATTAATAAAAATAAAATTTTAATAAAAAAATTATTAAAAAAATTAATAAATAAAATAAAAAAATATAAAATTTATAAAAAATATAAAATAATTAAAGAAAAATCTAAAGATAATATAGGTATAATTACTATATATAAAAAATTATTTTTAAATATTTCTTTTTTAAAAATTCCTATTCAAAAATATATATATTTATGTAAAAAAGAAAAAATAATGTATGATGATTATACTGGTAAAATTTTAATAGATGATATTTTAGTTAAAAAAATAAAAAAAAATATAAATAAAATTTTTAAAAAAAATTAACTAATTAATTTTTTACATTTTTTATTTAAATTTTCTTTTGAAATAATACCTATATGTCTATATTTTTCTTTTTTTTTTTTAAAAAATATTAAAGTAGGTATACTTTGTACATTATATTTAATACATAATTTTTTTTTTTTATCTATATTAATTTTTTTAAAATAAATTTTTTTTTCATATTTTTTTTCTATTTCATTAATAATTGATTTCATATATAAACATGGATTACACCATTTAGCCCAAAAATCCATAATAATAAATTTTTTATTTTTTTTCATTTTTTTTTTTAATTAAAAATTTTTTTTTTAATATTTTTATTCTTCTTCTTTTAGAAGGTTTTATATAAAATAATTTATTTTTTAAAATTTTAATTACTTTTAATTTATTAATTTTTTTTTTATATATTTTTAATACTTTTTCTATATTATTACCTTCTTTTACTAAAGTTATTAATTTCATTTTTTCTTAAAAAAATAAGTTTATAAATTAATATATATATTATTTTATTAATAATAACTTAATATATTATATTAATAATATAATAATTAAAAAAAAATAAAATATTTTTTTAATTTTTTTTTTAAAAAAAATAATTTTATAAAAATGATTATAAAAAATATAAAAGGTACATTAGATTTATTTAATGATAAAATAATTAATATAAATTATATATTAAAAATAATAAAAAAAAATTTTAAATTATATGGATTTTTAGAAATTAAAACTCCTTTAATAGAAGATATAAATATTATTAAATATATAAATAAAAATATAAATAATAATTTATTATATTTTATAAAAAATAAAAAAAAAAAAAAATTTTTAATTTTTGATTTAACTATACCTTTAATAAGATTTTTATTAACTAATAATAATAAATTAATTTTTCCTTTTAAAAGATATCAAATACAAAAAGTATGGAGAGGTGAAAAACCACAAAAAAATAGATATAGAGAATTTTATCAATGTGATATAGATATTATTAATTTTAAATCTAATTTTGAAGAATTAGAAATTATATCAATTTGTAATAATATTTTTAAAAATTTAAAAATAAATATTTTTTTTTTTATAAATCATAAAGATATAATATATGGATTATGTGAATATTTAAATTTACCTAAAAAAAAATGGTTTTTTTTTATTAAAATTATTGATAAAATAGATAAAAAAGGTAAAATTAAAATTATAAATATTTTAAAAAAAAAAATAAAAATTATTTCTATAAAAAAATTTAAAAAATTATTAAATTTTAAAAAAAAAAATATTAAATTTTTAATGGCATTAAAAAAAAAATTTAAAAAAAATAAAAAATATGGTTTAAAAGGTATAAATTATTTAATTAAATTATTATTATATTTTAAAAAAATTAAAATAAAAAAAATTAAATTTAATTTATTTTTATCTAGAGGATTAGATTATTATACTAAAACTATTTTTGAAATAAAAGAAGAAAACATAAAAAAAAAAAAAAATTTATCTTTAGGAGGTGGGGGTAGATATGATAATTTATTTAAAATAAAAAATAAAAAAATAAAAGGTATAGGTATATCTTTAGGATTATATAGAATATATAATATATATAAAAATAATAATAATATTATTATTAATAATAATAAAAAAAAATGTATTATTTTAAATTTTGGTATTAAAAATTATTTTATTTATTATAAATATGCTAATATTTTAAGAAAAAAAAAAATTATAACTGAGATATATCCTTATAAAGAAAAAATTAAAAAACAAATTAAATATGCATTAAAAAAAAATATAAAATTTTTAATTATTATAGGTGAAAAAGAAATTAAAAATAAAATAATAAAAATTAAAAATTTATCTAAAAAAATAGAAAAAAAATTTAATAAAATAGAAAAAATAATAAAATATATAAAAAAATGGAATGCGGAATAATAGGATTACCAAATGTAGGAAAATCAACTTTTTTTAATTTATTATCTAATACTAATGTTTTAGTAAAAAATTATCCTTTTACTACTATTAATCCTAATAAATCTATTATAAATGTATATGATAAAAGAGTTATTTTATTATGTAAAAAATTTAAATATAAAAAATATAAATTTAATAATATTAAATTAATTGATATAGCTGGTATAATTAAAAATTCTTATAAAGGTAAAGGATTAGGTAATCTTTTTTTATCTTATATTTATAATACAAAAGTATTAATTAATATATTAAGATATTTTTATTCTAAAAAAATAATAAATATAAATAATAATATAATAGATCCTATATATGAAAGAAAAATAATATTAAATGAATTAATAATGAAAGATATTTTTATGATAAAAAAAAATTTAAATATTAAAAATAAAAATATCTTAAATAAGATATTATTTTTTTTTAAAAAAAAAAAAATTAATGATATTAAAAATATATATAATGATAATAAATTAATAATAAAAAAATTAAATTTAAATTTTTTATGTATTAAACCAATAATTTATATATGTAATATAGATAATAATATAAAAAAAGATGAAAAATTATTTATAAAAGAATATTTTTATAAAAAAAAAGAAAAAATATATTTTTTAAATATAAAAAATTTTTTTTTAAAAAAAAAAATAAATAAAATAATAAATAATATTTTTTCTAATCTAGAATTAGAAACTTTTTTTACTATTGATAATAAAAAAAAAAAAATAAGTGCTTGGAAAATTAAAAAAAATACTTATGCTTATAAAGCTTCTAAAAAAATTCATTCTACATTTAGTAAAAAAATAATAAAAGTAGAAGTTATTAATTATAAAAATATAATAAAATTAAATAATATTAAAAAATATAAAAATTATATTTCATTTAAAAATAAAAAATATATAGTAAAAGATGGTGATATACTTTTTTTTAAATTAAATTATAAATCATAAATTAATTTTTCTATTTTTTTTTTTTTTTTTAATAAAAAAAATATTTTCATTAAATTTTTTTTTTTATTTTTTGATTTTTTTTGTTTAATTAAATTTGAATATTTTTCTATATTATTAGATAATAAAAAATATTTATATTTTAAAATAATAGATTTAAAATATGAAGAAATAATTTTATTAGAAATTTTTTTTTTTTTTTTAGTATTAATTATAATATTTTTTCTAACATAATTTTTTTTAAATTTTTTTGTTTTTTTTTTAAAATAATCTATTATTTTTTTATTTTTCTTATTAAAAAATATATTATATTTTTTAATATTTATTAAAATATTAATAATTATTTTATTAATATCTATAAATTTTTTTTTATTTTTAAATTTAAAAATTAAAAATTTATTTATAAATTTTTTTAAACTAATTATTTTTTTTATTAAAATTTTTTCAATATTTTTTATTGGATCATATATATTTATATTATCATTAATATAATTATTATTTTGATTTAAAAAAAAATAATTTTTATTTTTTAAATAAATTTTATTTTTATTATTAACATAATTTATGTTACTAATAAATTTTTTTTTTTTATTTTTATCTTCTTTTTTTTTTAACTTATTAAGTTCTTTATATATATATTTTATTTTTATTCTAAATTTTCTAGATAAATATTGTAAATATATTATTTTAATAATTTTATTTGATATATTATATATATTTAAAATAATATCTTTAATTAAAAGATATTTTTTAAATTGATCATTAAATTTATTTTTAAAAAATTTTATTTTTAAATCTATAAAATTTATACTATTTTTTTTAAAAAAAATATTAATATTTTTTATTTTATTACCATTTTTTCTTAAAAAATAATTAGGATCTTCATTTTTTTTAAATAAATAAAATCTTATATTAAAATTATAATTTAAAAAAATATTAATATTTCTAAAAGAAGCATCTATACCAGCTTTATCCCCATCATATAAAAATATTATATTTTTAGTATAATTTTTAATTATTTCAACTTGATATTTACTAATTGAAGTTCCTGATATTGATAATACATTTTTAATATTATATTGATGTAATAATATTAAATCAGTATAACCTTCTACTATATAACAAAAATTATATTTTATAATATATTTTTTAGCCTCAAAAAGACCATATAAAATTTTACTTTTATTATATATTAAATTATTAGGTGTATTAATATATTTATTATATAAAATATATGTATTTAAAGTTCTTGCCCCAAATCCTACTATTTCCCCTTTTAAATTTTTTATAGGGAACATTATTCTATTTCTAAAAAAATCTAATATTTTATTATTTTTAATAATAAATAATCCAGATTTTAAAATTATTTTTTTTTTAATTTTAAAAAATTTATTTTTTAAAAAAAAATTATATAATTCATTATATGAAGATGAATAACCTATTAAAAATTTTTTTATAATTTTTTCATTAAATCCTTTTTTTTTTAAAAATATTTTAATATTTTTATTTTTAAATTTATTTAATTCTTTTATAAAAAAATTATTTGCATAATTTTGTATTTTTTTTAAAATTAATAAATCATTTTTTTTTTTTTTAAAAAAAAAAAATTAATATTACCTTTATAATATTTTTTTAATAAAATTTTAATAGAATCATTAAAATTTAAATTCATATATTCTTTTAAAAAAGTTATAATATTACCACCTTTACCTGAACTAAAATCTTTCCAAATTTTTTTTTTAGGGGATACTATAAAAGAAGGATTTTTTTCATTTATATTAAAAGGACTAAAACCTCTATAATTATTCCCATATTTACTTATTAATACATATTCTCCTATTACTTCTTCTATTTTTAATTTTTTTAAAAATTTTTTTATAAAATTATAATTCATAATTAATTATTATATTTATTTTATAATATAAATAAATTATATAATTTATGTATTAAAATAAATAATAATAATGAAAAAAAAAATAAAAACTTTTGTACCTATTATTACGCCTTTTGATAAAAAAAATAATATAGATTATTTTTCTTTAGAAAAATTTATTATATATATATCTAATATTGAAGAGATTAAAAATATTATATTATTTAGTAATTGTTCTGAATATAATTTTATATCAAATAATGAAAAAATAGATATAATAAATTGTATAAATAATACATTACATAATAATATAAATATTTATTTAAAAATAAGTAATTTATATCATAAAAATGATATATTAAATATAATTAATCAAAATATATATAAAAATATTTATTATTTCATAATAGATTATCCTTATTTAAATAAATCATATAATAAAGAAATAATTAATAATTATAATAAAATTTTTAAAGAAAAAAAATATTTAAATTTTTATTTTACTATAAATAATAATTTAAATATAGATGAAAAAATTTTTTTAAAAATTAAAGAAAAAAATAAAAATTTTATAGGGGTAATTAATAAAAGTAATTTTTTTTTTAAAAATTATAATTTAATAAAAAATATTAAAATTATAATTTATAATGATATTAATTTTTTTAATAATTTAATTATTAATATTAATGGTATTATTTCTCCATTATTTAATATATTATTTAAATATATTTATATAAATATAATTAAAAAAATTAATAATAATAAAATTATAGTTTATGATTATAAATTTTTTAAATTTTTAAAATTAATTAATATTCTTTATAAAAAAATGTATTTTATATCTGGATTAAAATATTTATTAAATATTAATAATATTTGTAATTTTTATGTAAAATTGCCATGTAATAATATTAATAATAATAAATATTATAAAAAATTAAAAAAAATTTATAAATATATCATACTTAAAAATGAAAATTAACAATATTAAAAAAAAAAAATATTATTTATTAGATATAAATAATATTGAAAAAAAAAAAAAAATAAATATTTTTTATATTATTAATATTTTAGCAAAAAGATCATATCAATTAGAATATTTTTTAAAATTAGATTTTAATAAAAAAATTAAAAATTTTAATAATTTAAATTCAAAATTAGAAAAATTTTTTTTAAATAAAGAACAAATAGAAATATCAAAATTTTTTGAAAAATTACCTAAATCTACTTTAATATCAATATATGAATTATTAAATAATAAGATAATTTATTATTATAATAATAAAAAAAATTAAATTAATATAATTATATATGTTAAAATATAATAATTTAGATTATATTTTTTTTGATAAAAATTTTATAAAATTAAATAATTTTTTTAAAAAAATAAAAAATATTACTAATATAGTAATATTATTAGATAATAATACTAAAAAATATTGTTTAAAATTACTTATAAAAAAAATAATATTTTTAAAAAAAGCTAAAATAATTAAAATAAATTCTGGAGAAAATAAAAAAAATATATATATTTGTATAAAAATTTTTAAATATTTTAATAAATTAAATGTAGATAAAAATAGTATTTTAATAAATTTAGGAGGGGGTGTAATTACTGATTTAGGTGGTTTTATAGGTTCTATTTTTAAAAGAGGTTTAAATTATATTAATATACCTACTACTTTATTAGGTATGGTAGATGCTTCTATAGGTGGTAAAAATGGAATAAATTTTAAAAATTTTAAAAATGAAATAGGTATAATTAATAATCCTATTCTTACAATAATAAATACTAAGTTTATTAAAACTTTACCTAAAAATGAAATATTTTCAGGTTTAGGAGAATTATTTAAATATGGATTAATATTTAATAAAGAATATTGGAATTTTTTAAAAAAAAAAAATTTTAATAAATATAAAAAAATATCTTGGGATTTTATTATTTATAAAGCTATTTTAATAAAAAAAAAAATTGTTGATAAAGATCCTAAAGAATTATTAGGAATAAGAAAAATATTAAATTTTGGGCATACAATAGGCCATGCTATAGAAAGTTTTTTTTTATATAAAAAAAAAAAAATATCACATGGTAAAGCTATAGCTTTAGGTATAATTTGTGAATCATGGATATCTAAAAAAATAAATAATTTAAAAAAAAAAGAATATATAGAAATATATAGTACTATTATAAAATATTTTAAATTAAAAAAAAAAATTAATAATAATAAATTTTATTTTTTATATAAAATAATTAAAAAAGATAAAAAAAATTTTAATAAAAAAATATATTTTTCTTTAATAAAAAAAATAGGAAAAAGTACATTTAATAATAATGTTAATAAATCTTTAATATATAAAAGTATAGAAAAAATGAATAATTTTTTTTAAAAAAAAATGAAAATAAAATATAAAGATATAAATATTGATAGTGAGATTAAATTATCTTATATTGATTATGCAATGTCAGTTATAATTTCTAGAGCTTTACCTGATGTAAGAGATGGGTTAAAACCAGTACATAGAAGAATATTATATGCTATGTATAAATTAAAATTAACTAATAATAATAAATATAAAAAATCAGCTCGTATAGTAGGGGAAGTTTTAGGTAAATATCATCCACATAGTGATAAATCAGTATATGATAGTATTGTAAGAATGACACAATATTGGAATTTAAGATATAAATTAATAAGTGGCCAAGGTAATTTTGGGTCTATTGATAATGATCCACCAGCAGCTATGAGATATACTGAAATTAAATTAGAAAAAATTACTGAAGAAATGTTATTAGATATAGAAAAAGAAACAGTAGATATGCAGTTTAATTTTGATGATTCTTTAAAAGAACCTAATTTACTACCTACTAAAATTCCTAATTTATTAATTAATGGAGTATATGGAATAGCCGTAGGAATGGCCACTAATATGCCACCACATAATATTAATGATACTATAAAAACTATTTGTAAATATATTGATAATCCAAATATAAATATAAATAAATTAATAAATTATATAAAAGCCCCAGATTTTCCTACTGGTGGTATTATATATTCTTATAAAGGGGTTAAAAAAGCTTTTAAAACTGGTAAAGGTAAAATTATTATTAGATCTAAATTTTATATAAAAGATAATGGTAAAAAAAAATATATTATTATAAAAGAAATACCTTATCAAGTAATAAAATGTGAATTAATTAAAAAAATTATTTTTTTAATTAAAAATGGCAAAATAAATGATATTTTAAATATAAAAGATGAATCTAATAAAAATAAAATTAGAATCTTATTAATATTAAGTAATAATAGTATACCAAAAAAAATAATTAATATTTTATTAAAATATAGTGATTTACAAATTAGTTATTATATTAATAATATTGTTTTAGTAAATGGTAAACCTAAAAGATTAAATTTAAAAGAATTAATTTTTTATTTTTTAAAACATAGAAATAATATTTTAATAAGAAAAGCTAAATATTATTTATTAACTTTTAAAAAAAAAAGACATTTATTAAAAGGGTTTTTAAAAGTATCAAAAAATATAAGTAAATTAATATTAATTTTTAATAAATTTTATTCTTATATAGATTCTTTTAATTATATAAAAAAAAAGTTTAATTTATCTAAAAAACAAACTAAATATATTTTAAATATAAAATTATATAAATTAACAAATAAAGAAATTAATAAAATTTTAAATAAAAATTTATTTTTAAAAAAAAAAATAAAATATTATAAAAAAATAATAAATAATAAAAATATTAGGATGAAACTTATTAAAAAAGAATTAAAAAAAATTAAAAAAAAATATGGTGATAAAAGGAAAACTTTAATAAGTTTTAAAAAAAAAAAAAAAAAAAAAAAAAAAAAAAAATTT